>JAPLSF010000073.1 GCA_026398785.1 Pseudomonadota bacterium
CAGGAACTGCAGGCCGCGGTTCGTGTACTTCTTCGCGATCGAGATCACGAGGCGGAGGTTGGCCTCGACCATCTCCTTCTTCGCGCGGCGGGCCTGCGCCTCGCCGACGGCGATCTCGCGGTTGATCTCCTTGATCTCGGCGATCGACAGGCGGGCGCGCTTCTCGCTCAAGGCGAGCCGGTTCTGCTCGCGCTCGATTTCCTCGCGGAACTTCGCGAGCGCGGCCGAGTGCTTGCGCTTCGCCCGCACGTGCTTGTCAAGCCACGTGAGGTTGGTCTCGTTGCGCGGGAAGGTCTCGATGAAGTCCGAGCGCGGCATGCCGGCGTCGCGGACGCAGCGCTGCATGATCGCCTTCTCGATCGAGCGGATCTCGTTCAGGTGCTCGCGCAGATGCGTGATGAGCTGCTCGAACATCTTGGGCGAGAGCTTGAGCTCCATGAACTCTTCGGCAAGCTTCCTGCGCAGCTTGATCGTCTTCGGATCCTTGCTGCCTTTTTCCTCGAGCGACTTCATGACCTGCGCGTAGACCTTGCCAAGCGAGGCAAAGCGGCGCGCAGCTTCTTCCGGATCCGGACCGGTCTCGAGTGCTTCCTCTTCTTCCGTCCCTTCGCCGTCGGCTGCCTCTTCCTCGACTTCGGCTTCCGGGGCCGTCTTCGCGGCGAGCTTCGGGTTGATCGGTTCGGCGATCACGTCCGGCGCGTTCGGGTCGACGAAGCCGACGATGATGTCGACCAGGCGGCCCGTGCCCGACTTCAGCGGCTCGTAGGCGCGCAGGATGTATTCGAAGGTCGGCGGATAGTGCGACAGCGCGCGACGCACGGAATCGAGGCCTTCCTCGATGCGCTTCGCGATCGCGATCTCGCCTTCACGCGTGAGCAGCTCGACCGTGCCCATTTCGCGCATGTACATGCGGACCGGGTCGGTGGTGCGGCCGAACTCGGCGTCGACGGTGGTGGCGAGCGCCTGGGCGGCTTCCTCAGCGGCCTCTTCGTCGGCGACGACAGTCTCGCGCATCAGCAGCGCTTCTGCGTCCGGTGCCTTCTCGTACACCGGGATGCCCATGTCGTTGATCATCTGCACGATGTCTTCGATCTGCTCCGGATCGACGATCTCTGACGGCAGGTGGTCGTTGACTTCGGCGTACGTCAGGAAGCTCTGCTCCTTGCCGCGCGCGATCAGCAGCTTGAGCTGCGACTGGCGATCTTCCGGCGTGCTGGCAGTCAGCTTGATCTCAATTTTTTCGGCTTTCTCCTTGCCTGCCTTGCGGCCGGGCTTCCCGGGTTTCTCTTTCGCGGCGGCGACGACCGGCGCGGCAGCGGCGGGCCTGGCCCTGGCGGGCGCCGCTGCCTTCCTGGCCAGCGTAGCCTTGGCCTTGACGGCCGCTGCGGACTTGCGGGTGGGCAGCTTCTTGACCGGTTTGCGTGCCGTCGTCTTGCTCAAGATGGAACGCCTCACGGAGGGTCTAAAAAAGAGCGGAATTCTACCATGCCGGGCAAGAGCCGCGCCCGACTATCGAGGGACTTCCGGGGGCTTGCGGGCCGCCGGGCTCCGGGCCTGGAGCAGCCCCTGCAATTCCAGTTTTTCGGCAATGTCCAGCGACGAATCCCGGGCCTTGGCCATCAGTTCGTCGAGCCGCCGGACCGGGGATTCCTCGGTGATCAGACGGTTCAGGGCCGATTTCAGTTCCGCGGCTGCGCCCGCGGCATCCGGTGCGAGGCAGACCGCCGAGGCCAGCTTGGCCAGCGAGCCCTGTTCGGGCCGGTCGCGCCAACGCTCCAGAACCGCCGCCGTGCTGGCGGGAGGGTCTTCCCGCAGCTGGGTCAGCAGCTCCGCCAGCAGCGCAATTCCGGGCCGGTCGATGGCCGCCACGGCATCGATCTGCTGGCCGCTGATGGCCGTCGCGGCGGCCGGGTGGTGCACCAGCAGCATCACTGCCTGCCGGACCAGGTTGCCGCGGCCCGGGGCCGCGGTATGCGAGGCCCCGAACCGTGCGCCGCCAAGCCCACTCGGGCGCTCGTAACCGCTTGAATTTCTTTCTGAATACGAGCCGCTTGACGAGGCTGGGGCCCGCGTTTGTCCAGCGCCGGCCGGCACGTCCTGGGCATCGCCACCCAGCAGCTCATTGAGGCGGGCAGGGGACATGCCCACCACTGCGGCCAGCTGGTTGACCAGCAGCTCGCGGTAGACGTCGGACGGAATCTTGCGCACCAGCGGCCGCGCCAACTCCACCAGCTTGGCCCGGCCGTCGACGCTGCCGATCTCGACCCGCGACGACAATTCACGGATCAGGTATTCCGAGAGCGGCATCGCGTCGGCGAGGCGTGCCTCGAACGCTGCCTTGCCCTCTTCGCGCACGAGCGTGTCGGGATCCTGGCCGTCCGGCAGGAACAGGAACCGCACCTGCCGGCCCTGCTTAACCTCGGCGACTGCGTTCTCGAGCGCGCGCCAGGCCGCCGCGCGGCCGGCCCGGTCACCGTCGAAGCAGAACACCACCTCGCCGACGAGACGGAAGATGCGCAGCAGATGCTCGGGTGTCGTCGAGGTGCCGAGCGTCGCCACCGCGTAGGTGATGCCGGCCTGGTGCAGGCTGACGACGTCCATGTAGCCCTCGACCACCATCAGCCGCTGCAGGCTGCGTGTCGCCTGGCGTGCTTCGTACAGGCCGTAGAGCTCGCGACCCTTGTGGAAGAGTTCGGTTTCGGGCGAGTTCAGGTACTTCGGTTCGCCTTGATCGAGCACACGTCCGCCGAAACCGATCGTGCGGCCGCGCGTGTCGCGGATCGGGAACATGACGCGGTCGCGGAAGCGGTCGTAGCAGCCGCGCTCGGCAGCGGACGCTTCCTGCTGCTGGCGTTCGATGATGAGGCCCGCGCGCAGCAGCACGTGCCGTTCGTCCTCGGTGCCGCCATACCGCTCGAGCAAGCCATCCCAGCGCGCTGCGGCGTAGCCGATGCCGAACTTCTGCACGACGTCGGCGTCGAGCCCGCGGCGCTTCACGTAGTCGCGTGCGCGCGAATCGCCGCTCAGGCACTGGCGGAAGTAGAGCGCGGCGCGTTCCATCGCCACGTAGAGTTCGTCGTGCGGGTTGACCGGGCCTGCGGCCGCGCCGCCTTCGCGCGGCACTTCGAGGCCGGCTCGCGCCGCGAGGTCTTCGACCGCCTCGATGAAGCCGAGGTGATCGTATTCCATGACGAAGCCGAGCACGGTGCCGTGGGCGCCGCAGCCGAAGCAGTGATAGAACTGCTTGTCGACGCTGACCCAGAACGACGGCGTCTTTTCGTCGTGAAACGGGCAGCAGGCCTTGTACTCGCGACCGGCTTTCTTCAACTGCACGCGGCTGCCGATCACCTCGATGATGTCGGTGCGGGCGACGAGTTCGTCGATGAAATGCTGGGGGATGCGGGCCACGGTGCGGGTTCGGCGTCGGGTTGGGTAGCGATAGTGGGGGTGTGGGTGGGCGCTCGCAAGAGTGGCTTTTCGGGTCGATTGAACTGCGAGCAGGAGGCAGTTTGCGCGCGGTCGTGTCGGTTCTTCTTCCGGCGGGCGGAAAGGGGAACGGATGCTAGACATGCGGCACCTGAGCGAGTTTTCGGCCGGGCCCGAAAACTCGCACGGTGCAAGCGGCGTCCAACCGAACGATGAGTTGGCCGCGTGCCTGAACCCTCGGTTCCCGCATCAATCGGCTTCGACGCCTGTATCCGGCTGCATGCGCCGTGCGTCTCGTCGGGCGCGGCATCTGCACTTCGATTTTGACCGGTGTGCTTCCCGCACGACGAGCGCTCAGGCGCCGCACCTCAGGTCGGGGTTCGGAACTCTTTTCCGCGCCCGTGTCTGCCTTTCCGGGCGCGGACAAAGAGTTCCGAACTCCGACCTCAGCTCTGCGCGCCCGAACGCATCGCGTCAGCGGGACAGCGCCACGAGCCAAGAGCGAAGTGATTGAACGCGCCCAACCGAGGCGCACCGGCACGCAGCCGGATCAGGCGGAGAGCGCCGCCTTGATGCGGGCGCTGACCGCGCCCATGTCGGTACGCCCTGCGGCCTTCGCCTTCACGATCGCCATTACCTTGCCCATGTCCTTCATGGACGCGGCACCGGTGAACGCGATCGCTTCCTTGATGAGGGCATCGACTTCGGCGTCGGCGAGCTGTGCGGGCAGGTAGACCGTCAGCAGTTCGATTTCGGCCTGTTCCCTGGCCGCGAGATCAGCGCGGCCGCCCAGTTCGAACTGGACGATCGATTCCTTGCGCTGCTTGAGCATCTTCTCGATGACAGACAGCACCTGCGCGTCGTCGAGCGCAATACGCTCGTCCACCTCGCGCTGCTTGATTGCCGCCTGCAGCATGCGGATGGTGCCGAGACGCTCTTTCTCGCCCGCTCGCATGGCGGACTTCATGTCCTCGGTGATCCGCTCCTTGAGGGAAGCAGTGGTCATCGTGGTGTGCTGGCGTCGCGACCGGGGAGCTTGATCAACCTGGCGATCGGTCGATCGAGCGATCGGATCAGAAATTGCGGACGCGAGGCGCCGACGAGAAATCGCGAGTGCTGCGCTTCTGGTGGCGCTTCACGGCGGCCGCCTTCTTGCGCTTACGCTCCTGCGTCGGCTTCTCGTAGAATTCGCGGCGACGAAGTTCCGTCAGCACGCCGGCCTTTTCACACGCACGCTTGAAGCGGCGCAGGGCGGCATCGAAGTATTCGTTTTCACGGATGCGGACGCTGGGCATCGAAACCTCGTCAATCGGTCAAAACGGCTGGACGGCCGGCCAGTGGCCTGGGCGCCAGTCATCGAATCGTTGTTGGACAGCCGGCCGGGCCCCGGGGGACGCACGGCCAGCAAGGGACCGCGAATTCTAGAGATCGCGGCGGGTAATTGCAAAAGTACAGCGAGCCGACCACATGCGGGTTCTTGGGATCGAGACCTCCTGCGATGAGACCGCCGCTGCCGTCTACGACGGCCAGGCTGGTTTGCTTGCGCACGAGCTGTACAGCCAGGTGGCCCTGCACGCGACCTATGGCGGCGTCGTACCCGAGCTCGCCGCGCGTGACCACCTGCGTAAGCTGTTGCCTTTGCTGGAAAAAACGATCGACCAGGGTGGTGGTCGCGCGACCCTCGACGGCATCGCCTACACCTGCGGCCCCGGCCTGGTGGGTGCGCTGCTGGTCGGTGGCGCGGTCGCCCGCAGCCTCGCCTACACCTGGGACCTGCCCTGCATCGGGGTTCACCACATGGAAGGTCACTTGCTGGCGCCGCTGCTCGAGCCGGAGCCGCCGCAGTTCCCGTTCGTCGCGCTGCTGGTCTCGGGCGGACATACGTTGCTCGCCCGGGTGGAGGGGGTCGGCCGCTACGAACTCCTGGGAAGTTCGCTGGACGACGCGGCCGGCGAGGCCTTCGACAAGACGGCGAAGCTGCTCGGCCTCGGCTACCCCGGCGGGCCGCAACTCGCCGCGCTCGCTGAGCAGGGCCGGCCCGACGTCTTCCGCTTCCCGCGGCCGCTGACAGAGCGCCCGGGGCTCGATTTTTCGTTCAGCGGCCTCAAGACCGCCGTCGTCGTGGCGTTGCGCAACCATGGCGAACTCGACCCGCAGGCGCGAGCCGATGCGGCCCGGGGGTTCGAGGAGGCCGTGGTCGACACGCTCGTGATCAAGTGCCAGCGGGCACTCGACGCGGCGGGCGTCTCGACGCTGGTCGTGGCTGGCGGCGTGGGCGCCAACCGACGGCTGCGTGCCCGGATGCTTGCGATGGGCGAGCGGCAGGGGGTCCGGGTCGTCTATCCTCGCGCCGAGTTCTGCACCGACAACGCGGCGATGATCGCGCTGCTGGGGCAACTGCGGCTCGCCGCAGGCGAACGCGACGACCTCTCGATCCGTGCCCGCGCACGGTGGCCGATGACGGACCTGGTTCCGCCGTCGCCTGCCGCGTGAGGGCTGGCGGACCGCAAGACCGCCCGATCGAACCAACCGGCCCTCCCGCGCGAACAGACGGTAACGATGGACACCATTTTTCTAACGGGCCTCACGGCCGAATGCATCATCGGCATCTGGGACTGGGAGCGGAAGGTCAAGCAGAAGGTCGTGATCGACCTGGAGATGTCCACCGACATCCGCAAGGCCGCCGCGAGCGATCACATCGATGACACGCTCGACTACAAGAAGGTGTCGAAGCGCCTGCTGCAGTTCGTGGGCGAGTCGGAGTTCCAGCTGGTCGAGACGCTGATCGACCGCATTGCGCAGATCATCCTCACTGAATTCGACGTGCCAGCAGTCAAGATTCGCCTGAACAAGCAAGGCGCGCTGCGCGGCTCCCGTGACGTCGGCATCGTCATCGAGCGTCGACGCGCAGACTACCCGACGCCGTGAGCAACACGCCGGTCTACGTCGCGGCGGGCAGCAACGTCGCGCCGCTCGAGAACCTGCGTCGCGCGCTCGATGTGCTCGACCGCCACTTCGCGCCGATCACCGTATCGCGCGCGTATGCCAACGCCGCCGTCGGTTTCGCAGGCGACGATTTCATCAACCTGGTGGTCGCGTTTCAGACCGACCTGACAGTGCACCAGGTGCTCGATCGGCTGCACGAGGCCGAGACCGCGTGCGGACGCGAGCGATTGGCGCCAAAGTGGGCGCCACGCGCGATGGACCTCGACATCCTCCTGTTCGGCGACCTGGTCTGCACCGAGCCGGGGCTCACGCTGCCGCGACCGGACCTGCTCAAGCGGCCCTACATGCTGGGCCCGGCGGCAGAGATCGCGCCCGGGGTCGTGCACCCGATCGAGCGGCGCACGCTGGGTGAGTTGTGGCGGGAGATGCGGGCGACGCAGGCAGCGCACGCGATGCGGCCGGTGGAGCTGGCGTGGATGGCCGCGCGCGGCGACGAAGCATGACGACCCGCGGGCTGCTCACGCAGCAAGGCAGGTCAGACGCTGCGACCGCCGTCGACAGCAAGAATCTGGCCGGTGACGTAAGGCGCTTCCGCCGCAAAGAAGTAGGCTGCGCGCGCGATGTCCTCGGGCGAGCCTGTGCGCTTGAGCGCGGTCTTCGCAATGATCTCGTCCTGCAGCACCGGGTCGAGTCCGCCCTCGGGCCAAAGCACCGGGCCGGGCGCGATTGCGTTTACGCGCACGTCGGGACCGAGTTCGCGCGCCAGCGATTTCGTCAGCATGATCAGGCCGGCCTTCGCGGCCGAGTAGACCGGATGCGCTTTCAGCGGCCGCAGGCCGTGGATGTCCGTGAGGTTCAGGATCAGGCCGTGGGTCCTGCGCAGTGCAGGCGCGGCAGCCTGCGACAGGAACAGCGGCGCACGCAGGTTCGTGCCGATCAAGTCGTCGAACTGTTCTGCCGTGATCGTGCCGACCGGCGTCGGCATGAAGCTCGACGCGTTGTTGACCAGGATGTCGAGCCGGCCGAACCGAGCGACGACGTCTGCGACGAGAGCCGGCAGCGCTTCGACTTCGAGCAGGTCGCAGGCGAAAGCCGCGGCAGACCCGGTCCGGATCGCGTTGAGCTCGCTGATGAGGCTGTCGGCCTCGCCGCTCGAGGTGCGGTGATGCACGGCGACCGACGCGCCACCAGCGTGCAGCTTGCGTACGATCGCTTCGCCCAGCCGGCGTGCGCCGCCCGTCACCAGCGCGCAGCGTCCAGCCAGCGGAAAGTCAGCAGCGTTGTTCATGGGTTCGCGCATCGGTGCAATGTCGTGGGTGGGCGAGCGCGCCGGATTCCCCTGATTCGGATGACGCGCGAGCCCGCGAGCAAGATACCTCAGCCGCTTCGGGCTGTCCGCGGGAAAGGATTCCACCGCCGATGACCGTTCCCCTGGACCTGCCCGAACTGACTCCCGCGGAGGCGGCGCACAGCGCAGCACTCACGGAGCGCATCCATGCGGTCATCTTGGCCGCGGGCGGCTGGATCGGCTTCGACCGCTTCATGCAGCTGGCGCTTTATGAGCCGGGCCTGGGTTACTACAGTGCCGGGGCGCGCAAGTTCGGCGCGGCGGGCGATTTCATCACGGCGCCCGAGGTGGCCCCGGTGTTCAGCCGCTGCCTGGCGCTGCAGTGCGCCGAGGTGCTGCGGGAGCTGGGGCCTGAATCGCGCCTGCTCGAACTTGGGGCGGGTTCCGGCGCGATGGCTGCGGAACTGCTTGCCGAGCTCGAGCGGCAGGGCGCGTTGCCGGCCGCATACTGGATTCTCGATCTCAGCGCGGACCTGCGCGAACGCCAGCGCGAGACCCTGGAGCAGAAGGTTCCGCACCTCCTGCCGCGCGTGCAGTGGCTCGATTCCCTGCCCGCAGCTCCCTTCTCGGGCATGATCCTGGCAAACGAAGTGCTCGACGCGCTGACGATCGAGCGCTTCACGATTCGCAGCGGCGAAGTCAATGCGCTCGGCGTGAGTTCAGAGTTCGGTCAACTGCAGCTGGCCGAAGTGCGCGCCGCCTCGCGCCTGGTCGCGGCAGTGCGCAGGATCGAAGCGGACACCGGCACTGTGCTTCCGGACGGGTACGAGTCCGAGGTGTGCGCTGGCCTGGCCGGGTGGTTCGAGTCGATCGTCAGTTCGCTCGAGCGCGGCGTCCTGTTGTTCATCGACTACGGCCTGCCGCGGCGCGAGTACTACGCCGCCGAACGCATGCGCGGCACGCTGCTCTGTCATTTTCGACACCGCTTCCACGAGGACGCGCTCACTCGCGTCGGCCTGCAGGACATCACCGCCTGGGTCGATTTCACGGCCGTTGCCGAAGCGGCGCAGGGTGCAGGTTGCGAGGTTGCCGGCTACACCACGCAGGCGCATTTTCTGATCGGCTGCGGGCTCGGCGACTTCGTTGCCAACGTCGAGGGGCTCGAGCTGGTCCAGCGCCTGAACCTGTCGCGCCAGGCGATGGTGCTCACGCTCCCGGGAGAAATGGGTGAACGGTTCAAGGTGATCGCGCTCGCGAAGAATTACGACTCGCCGCTGCGCGGATTCGCTATGCGCGATTTGCGCCATACACTCTGACGCGCGTCGCAGCGTTGACTCAGGATCCGCGCACGGTGCGAATGGCTTCGACCCGTGCGCCACGAATGGCCTGCGCAATGGCGGGGCCCGCCAGCTGGCTCATTGCCTCGGCGTCGAGCTTGACCGCCGCCGCCGCGCGCAAGCACTCGCGGAACGTCTGCGCCTGGGGATAGGTTCGCGCGCGTAACTCCGGGCCGCGCCCGCGGGCATCCGCCTCGCAGGCGAGCAGCGCCTTGTCGAAGCGTTCGGGGCGGCGAAACGCGTCGGCGGCTTCCAGCACCTCGAGCACGGTGGTATCCCGCAGCTCGGCCGCGCGATGGATGCGCTGGTGTTCGCGGGACACGAGTTGCCCCAGTTCGCGGTGCTCGGTGGGCACCTTGAGCCGCTCGCACATCTGACCGACGATGCGCACGCCCGCTTGCTCGTGACCGCTGTGGCTCGGCCACTGGTCCCGCGGCGTGAGGCCTTTGCCGAGGTCGTGCACGAGCGCGGCAAAACGCACCGTGGTTTCGCTCGACAACTCGCACGCGACCTCCAGTACCTGCAGCGTATGGATGCCGGTGTCGATCTCGGGATGCCACTTCTCGGGCTGCGGCACGCCGAACAAACAGTCGATCTCCGGAAACAGGACCGCGAGCGCACCGCATTGACGCAGCACTTCGAAGTAGACCGGCGGTGTATTCTCGCCCAGCGCGCGCTCGGTTTCGACCCAGACGCGTTCGGCCACCAGTGCCTGCATCTCGCCGGAGCGCACGATGTCCTGCATCAGCTGCATCGTCTCGGGCGCGATCGTGAAGCCGAGCGGCGCAAAGCGCGCGGCGAAACGCGCGACGCGCAGCACGCGCAACGGGTCTTCGACGAAAGCGGGCGAGACGTGGCGCAGAACACGAGCCGCGAGGTCGCGGCGGCCACCGTACGGATCGACGACGTCGCCGCCCCCAGCGCCGCCCTCGATCGGCTGCGCCATCGCGTTGATCGTGAGGTCACGCCGTGCGAGGTCTTCCGCGAGCGTGACGTCCGGCGAGAAGCGCGTGGCGAAGCCGTAGTAGCCGGCACCGGTCTTGCGTTCGGTCCGGGCGAGCGCGTACTGGTCGCCGGTCTGCGGATGCAGGAAGACGGGAAAGTCCTTGCCGACGGGACGGTAACCGAGCGCGAGCAGGTCGTCGGGCCGGGCGCCGACGACCACGTAGTCGCGTTCGGTAAAGGGCCGTCCGAGCAGCGCATCTCGCACCGCGCCGCCCACCAGGTACGTTTTCATTGCCGAATCGTAGCTGAGTTCGCGTGGGCAGGTTGGCGTCGAAACCGAATCCCGGCCTGACAACACGCGCCTGAGCGACTCGTCGGGCGATCCGGCAAGACCCAAGGCGGGGCGGCATCCCATGCCCGACGACTCGCACGGTACACGTAGCCAGCGATCGAGGTGCTGCGGTCCGAGTCTGCCTTCCGACGCTCTCGACGCTGCATGCGCCGTGTCGTAAGCGGCCGGTCCGGGACCTGTCCCCGAGTGCGTGTCTGCCTTTCCAAGCTCGGGGACAGGTCCCGGACCGGGCGCCTGCAACCGGCGCGTGTCTGCCTTTCCAAGCTCGGGGACAGGTCCCGGACCGACCGCCTGCAATACAATCCGAATAACTCCCTTGCTCCGGTGCGATCAACTTGTAATGGCACTACGCGCGCATGAGCAGCTTCGCTAAGCTCACAGCATGCTCTCCCACTGCCTGCGAATCGCCGCACTCGCCAGCGCAACACTCATGCTGAGCGGCTGCTACGTCATGCAGGCAGCAGGCGGCCAGGCCGAAGTGATCCGTCGCAGCGAACCGATTCCCAAGGTGCTGGCGGACCCGTCGACACCGGCGAAGACGAAGGAAAGACTGCAGCTCGTGGAGGCAGCGCGCGCCTTCGCGATCAGCGAGCTCGCGCTGCACGACGGCAAGAGCTACCGCAAATACGCGGACATGGGTCGTCCTTACGTCGTGCACAACGTGGTCGCCACGCCGGAGTTCTCGGTCGAACCGCGCCGCTGGTGCTTTCCGGTCACGGGCTGCATCTCGTACCGCGGCTATTTCAACGAGGACAGCGCGCGCTCCTACGGGCACAAACTGTCACTGCGCGGTAACGACGTCAGTGTGGACGGCGTCCCGACCTACTCCACGCTGGGCCACCTGCCGGATCCGGTCTTCGGTTCGATGCTCGGCTGGCGCGACACGAGACTCGTGGGGACGATGTTTCACGAGCTCGCGCACGAGCGGCTCTACTTCGCCGACGACAGCGGGCTGAACGAGGCGTTCGCGAACGTCGTCGAGGACGAAGGCATCCGCCGTTGGCTGCTGCAGCAGGGCAGGGCAGGCGAAATCGCCGGGCACGAGGTCGCGGTGGCACGACAAAAGGATTTTGCGGCGCTGCTGCGCGACACGCGGGGCCGGCTTGCACAGCTCTATGCCACGGACGTGCCCCCCGACACCATGCGCATCGAGAAGCAACGCGAATTCGGCCAGCTCGAGTTCCGCTACGAGCAGCTGCGTGCCCGCTGGGGCGGGTATGCCGGATACGACGGGTGGTTTGCGCGCACGCTCAACAATGCGCACCTGGCGGCAGTCGCGACGTACGAGGATTGCGTGCCGGGCCTGCGGCGCACGTTGCGGGCGGCGGGTTCGCTGCCGGCGTTCTATGACAAGGTCGAATCGACCCGTCGGCTCGACGTGCAGGCGCGCCACGCCGAGCTGTGCGGGGCACCGCTCTTGGCACGCTGATTCTCAGCGCGCCTGCAGGTAACGCGGCAGCACGCTGCGCATTGCCGTCCGCGCGATCCCCAGTTCTGCGAGGCCGTCGCAATCGCACGTGGAGTCGAGCGTGGCGGACAGGAAGTTGTCGGTCGAGAACGGTTTGCCCGGGACGAAGTCCATGATGGCTGCCTGCACGCGCGCAACGGCGCGCGGCAGCGGAATCACCTTGCGCCTGAGCCCGAGGTAGTGGGCCGTCAGCCGCACGATGTCGCCGAGCGTCATCACGTCAGGGCCGCACAACTGGAACGTACGGCCGGCGACGTCCTTTCGTTCCAGGCACGCGACGAACGCAGCGGCCACGTCGCCAACGTAGACCGGCGCAAACTTCGCATCGGCGCAAGCCAGGGGCAGCAGGCCGGGCGTGATCTTCAGGATGCCGGCAAAGTTGTTGATGAATGCATCCCCCGGCCCGAACACCACGGAGGGCTGGAAGATCACGTACTCGGGTGAGCCCGCTGCGCCGTGCTCGCGGACGTAATCTTCGGCCTGGCCCTTCGACTGCAAATAGTGGCTCGGGCCGCGCTTCGAATCGGCCTTCAGGCCGCTCATGTGCAGGTAGCGCTGGACGCCTGCGGCGCGGCACGCGCGCACGCATTTTTGCGGCAGCTCGGTGTGCACGTGGCGAAACTGTTCGCCGTCGCCGCGTCCGAGTTTCGTCTCGTTGAGGATGCCGACCAGGTTGATGACTGCGTCGCAGCCCTGGAACTCGTCCTCGAGCCGCTGCTCGTCATGCACGTCGGCGCGGACGAGCCGCACCGACGGCAAGACCTGCAAGTCCCGGTGCTGCGCGGGGTTGCGCGTCAGCACCTTCACGTCATGGCCGGCTGCGCCGAGTCGCGCCACGATCTCCTGCCCGATGAAACCCGTCCCGCCGAGGACGCAGACCTGTAATGACATGTGCGCTGCGTCTCCGGGGAGGCAGTGAACCGCTGGCTCAGCGGATCGGGATCACGAGCATCGCATTGCCACGGCGAATCTGCAGCACGAACGCCTCCAGGCCGCCGGTGGCCTTGCGGAACTCCGCCACGTTGGCGACGCGCACGCGGCCCACCGCGAGGATCACGTCGTTGGCGCGCAGGCCACGCTGCGCCGCAGGACTGCCATCGGCGACGGAGCGGATCAGCACGCCGTTCGGGCCGTCGGTGATGTCCGCGCCTTCGAGGCCGGAATGCGCGCCGGTCGCCTTGGCTTCGGCCGTTGCGTCACGCTCACTGACCGTCGCGGTCACGCGGCGCGGCTTGCCGTCGCGCAGCAGCGAGAGGTCCACCTTCTCGCCGATGCTGAGCAGGCCGATCGAATTGCGCAGACTGCCTGCATCCTTCACCGGGCGACCATTGACGGCAGTGATGACGTCGCCCGCCTTGACGCCCGCCTTCTCGGCCGGCGAACCTTCGACGACCTGTGACACCAGCGCGCCCTGCGTGGCTTCCGGCAGGTCCATGCTCTGCGCTATCTCGGGCGCCAGCGTCTGGATGTTCACGCCGAGCACGCCGCGCTTCACCTCGCCGTACTTGATCAGCTGGTTCATCACGATCTTCATCATGTTCGACGGGATTGCGAAGCCGATGCCGATGTTGCCGCCGGTGCGCGAGAGGATCGCGGAATTGATGCCGACGAGCTGGCCGCCGAGATTCACGAGCGCGCCGCCGGAATTGCCCGGGTTGATCGACGCGTCCGTCTGGATGAAGTCTTCGTAGCCTTCCGGGTTGATTCCGGAACGGCCGAGCGCGCTGACGATGCCGGAAGTGACGGTGTGGCCGAGGCCGAACGGATTGCCGATGGCGACGACGAAATCGCCGACTTCTGCGCGATCCGAATCGGCGATCGGCAGGTCGACGAGGTTGCCGGCCTGGACCTTGAGCACCGCGACGTCGGAGCCGGGGTCGGTGCCGACGACTTTCGCCTTCAGCGAACGGCTGTCGAGCAGCTGTACGGTGATGTCGGTGGCGTTCTCGACGACGTGCGCGTTGGTGATGATGTAGCCGTTCTTGGCGTCGACGATCACGCCCGAGCCGGCGCTCTGGAATTCACGCTGCCGCGGCTGGTTCGGCACGTCGAAAAAGCGGCGGAAAAACGGGTCGTTCATCAGCGGGTTCTGCTCTTCGACCGTGCCGCGGGTGGCAATGTTCACGACGGCCGGCGTGACGCGCTTCAGCATCGGGGCCAGCGAAGGCACTGGTGTCTCGCCGACGGTGGCCGGGAGCTGCGCGCCTGCCACCGAGGTCCAGGCAGCGAGCACGAAGGTGGCGAGGCTCAAGGGAAGCTTCATGGGCAGTGGGTTCCTGGGTATTTGCTGACGTTTCCGCCGAAAGCGGCGCGGAGTCTAGCAGGCGCGTCTTTCTTGCCCTTGAATCCGGCCGGTCACGCTTCGGACTGCCAGCCTCGCGTCGAGTTCCGCGGGACGCGTCGACCGCGCGTGTGCGCAAGCCTGTGGATATCGTGTGCGGGGGCGGTGCGTTCCCGGTGCAACCCGGCGGACACAAGATGTTGTGTTCCAGTCGCAAAATACCGCTTGACGGGGAAGGTGTTTCGGGCATCCCCGCATATTCTGACGCTTGTCTCGTAAGCGACTGAATTGAAAGTGAAAAAACTTCATGCCGGGCCACCGTAGTGAGGCGAAATCAGCAGTTGACGGGCGTCCGGACGGTGCATAGTCTTGCCTCCCTGACCCTAGATGTTGTGTCCGGCACGAGTGTCCTGCAGGGGGTTTCCCGGGCACTCCGAGCAGACCGCACACCGGGGTCGGTCGGGTTTTTGCTGTTTTCGCCGTACGCGACGCGGGCAGCGATCCGAAAGGGGAAGTATTTCCATTTTTCTGCAGCCGCCGTGAGCCGGGGAGCCGTGTTGCCGCAATGAGCACCGCCGTGAAATTGCATTCATCTGATGCGCGCAGCATCCCGTTCCAGGAAGCGTCACTCGACATCTGGGACAAGAAATACCGCCTGTCCGCCAAGGACGGGACACCGATCGACCGCTCGATGGACGACACCTACAAGCGTGTTGCGCGGGCTCTGGCCGACGTCGAAGCACCCGAGGTCCGCGAGACCTGGAACGAACAGTTCCTGTGGGCGTTGCGCCGTGGCGCGATTCCGGCCGGCCGTGTCACCTCGAACGCCGGCGCGCAGGAGCACAAGCCTGCCACGTCGACGATCAACTGCACGGTGTCGGGCACCATCCGCGACTCGATGGACGACATCCTCGGCAAGGTGCACGAGGCCGGCCTCACGCTGAAGGCCGGCTGCGGCATCGGCTACGAATTCTCGACGCTGCGTCCGCGCGGCGCCTACGTATCGGGTGCGGGCGCCTATACCTCGGGCCCGCTCTCGTTCATGGATATCTACGACAAGATGTGCTTCACCGTCTCGTCGGCCGGCGGCCGCCGCGGCGCGCAGATGGGCACGTTCGACATCGGCCATCCCGACGCGATGGAATTCATCCGCTCCAAGCGCGAAGCGGGCCGGCTGCGCCAGTTCAACCTGTCGCTGCTGATCACCGACGAGTTCATGCAGGCGGTGCGTGAGGACAAGGACTGGCGCCTTGCCTTCCCCGTCCGTGCAGCCGAAATCGCCGGCGAAGACACCTCCGACCGCACCAGGTTCCTGTGGCGCGAATGGCCGGACGCCTCCAACTACGTCTGCAACGACGACGGCCTGGTGCTGTGCAAGGTCTACAAGACCCTGCCCGCGAAGCGCATGTGGGACGTGATCATGTCCTCCACGTACGACTTCGCGGAACCCGGCTTCGTGCTGATCGACCGCGTCAACGAGATGAACAACAACTGGTGGTGCGAGACCATCCGCGCCACCAACCCCTGCGGCGAACAGCCGCTGCCGCCGTATGGCTCGTGCCTGCTCGGTTCGATCAACCTCACCAACTTCGTGCGCGACCCGTTCACGGACGAAGCACGCTTCGATTGGGAGGAGTATCGCCAGGTCGTGCGCGTCTTTACGCGCATGCTCGACAACGTGGTCGAGATCAACGGCCTGCCGCTCGAGCAGCAGCGCAACGAGATCACGCGCAAGCGCCGTCACGGCATGGGTTTCCTCGGCCTCGGCTCGACGATCACGATGCTGCGCATGAAGTACGGCTCGCGCGAAGCGGTGGGCTTCACCGAGCGCGTCTCGAAGGAGCTGGCAATCGCCGGCTGGGAAGCCGGCCTCGCCCTTGCCGAGGAGAAAGGCCCCGCGCCGATCATGACGGAAGAGTTCGTCGTCACGGCCGAGATGCTGCGCAAGCGCCCGGAGATGGTTCGCGACGGCATCAAGGCCGGCGACAAGTTGCCGGGCCGTGTCCTGCACGCGCGCTACAGCCGCTACATGCAGCGCGTCGCCGAAGTCGCGCCGGAACTCGTCGACAGGCTGGCGCAGAAGGGTGCGCGCTTCACGCACCACAGCTCGATCGCGCCCACGGGCACGATTTCGCTCTCGCTCGCCAATAACGCGTCGAACGGCATCGAGCCTTCGTTTGCGCATCACTACTTCCGTAACGTGATCCGCGAAGGCAAGAAGTCGAAGGAGAAGATCGACGTCTTCTCGTTCGAGCTGCTGGCCTATCGCGAGCTGATCAACCCGAACGCGATCCCGGGAGGCACCACGCCGGCCGACAAGCTGCCGGAATACTTCACGACCGCCGACGACATCACGCCGCGCGAACACGTGGACATCCAGGCGGCCTCGCAGAAGTGGATCGACTCGTCGATCTCGAAGACTGCGAACGTGCCGACGGACTACAACTACGAAGACTTCAAGGACATCTACCTGTACGCGCACGAGCAGGGCCTCAAGGGCTGCACGACCTTCCGCTTCAACCCCGAAGCGTTCCAGGGCGTGCTGGTCAAGGAAGAGGACCTCAAGAACACGACTTACGTGTTCACGCTCGAGGACGGCACCGAGGTCGAGGTCAAGGGCGACGAACAGCTGGAGTACGACGGCGAGATGCACACCGCCGCCAACCTCTACGACGCCCTGAAAGAAGGCTACTACGGCAAGTTCTGAGGCCAGTTCTGCCGGTCGCCCCGCGTTGCAAAGCGCGGGCGGCCCGCAAGGAGTCCAAGCGATGAGCGCGCACAAGATCGAGAAGAAGATCACGAAGGTCCGGGTGGTGAAGCCCGGCGAGAAGGAAAAGGCGGAGGCCGAGGCCGCAGCGAAGGCCAAAGAGCCGGTCGTCGATGCCCGCAGCCCGAACGTCATCTGGATGCACGAGAAACTCGAGCGTCCCGAGGAGCTGATCGGTTCCACCTACAAGATCAAGACGCCGGTGTCGGATCACGCGATGTACGTGACCATCAACGACATCCTGCTGAACGAAGGCACGGTGCACGAATCGCGCCGGCCGTTCGAGATCTTCATCAACTCCAAGAACCTCGACCACTACCAGTGGATCGTCGCGCTGACGCGCATCATTTCGGCGGTGTTCCGCAAGGGCGGCGACGTCACGTTCATGGTCGAAGAGCTGAAGGCGGTGTTCGACCCGCGCGGCGGCTACTGGCAGGCCGGCGGCAAGTTCATGCCGTCGATCATCGCCGAGCTCGGCCACGTGATCGAAAAGCACATGCAGAAGATCGGCCTGCTGCGCAAGCCCGAGATGGACGAGCACCGGCTCAAGCTGATCGCGGACAAGCGCAGCGAATATGAGGCCCAGCAGAAGCAGCAGGACGCCTTCGCCAAGGCCGACTACCCGCAGGGCGCGCAGTTGTGCCTCAAGTGCAGCACCGCTGCCGTCGTCATGATGGACGGCTGCATGACCTGCCTGAACTGCGGCGACTCGAAGTGCGGTTGAGCCGCTGAGTCTGCACCGAGTCCAAGCGAGGCGGCCCTGAGGCCGCCTCGACGTTTGCGGCCCTGGCGGCAGAACGCAGCCAGCCAATGGCGTGAGACATCGCACAGCAAGAACGCGCCGAGACCTATAAAATTCACGCTGCATGACCCGAATTCGCAATCGACTGAAAGACTTACGGCTCGCGCTGGCGTTCGCTCTCATGGCGCCGCTCGGTTTCGCGCAGGCGCAGGGCTTCAGCTCAGTATCGAGCGGAACGCCCGGTGCCCCGGTCGCGGCACCGTCGGCTGCCGGCACTGACCTGGCCAGCGCGCCGGCGGCTGCCGTCGTCCCGCCTGCCGCCGATGCTCGATCTGGCAGCTCCCCGATCGAGGCGCCTGTCACCGCGGGTGCGGTGCCGACCCTGGCGAGCGCAATGCCGCCGCCACCCGCCTTTGGCGGTGCGTTGGCAACCGGTGTGCCCGCGCAGCCCAGCAATGCGGGCTCCGTGTCGCCGGCCGTCCCGACACCTGCCGCGCCAGCGCCGGCCCCCGTGGCACCGGGCGTTGCAGTCACCAGCGCATTCAGTTCGAGCAGCGGTTCGTTCGGTTCCGTGAGCGGCAGTGCGCCGTCGCTACCTGCGCCGCCGCCCACCCAGGCGAATTACGGCGCGGGCTCGTCAGCATCCTTCGAGATGGCCGAAAAGGTCGTGGTGATAAAGCACGAGCGCGTGCTGCGGCTGTTGCGCCGTGGCCGGGTGATCGCCGAGTACCCGATCAAGCTCGGGCTGAACCCCTACGGCCACAAGCAGCGCGAAGGCGATTTCCGCACGCCCGAGGGCAACTACGAACTCGTCTTGCGCAATCCGAAGAGCGAGTTCTTCCTCTCGATCAAGATTTCGTACCCGAACCGTGAGGACGCGGCGGTCGCGAGCGAAAACGGGCACGCGCCGGGCGGGTTGATCATGATCCACGGCCAGCCGAACGAACCGAAGCGGCCCCTCGAGTACTACGCGACGCGCGACTGGACCGATGGCTGCATCGCGCTGAGCAACGCCGACATGGTCGACGTCTGGCTGCGGACGACGGCCGGGATTCCGATCGAAATCCGGAAATGATGATGAAGCGGGCCGAGGTCGCCATTCCCGCGGGCCCGACCGAGGACGACAGTCTCGTCGACGCGCGCGTCACGCCGACCGGCAGCCTCGAGAACCTGTCGCAGATGGAGGTCGACCGGCTGCTCGACAGCTCGCGTGGCGGCCTCTACCCGCTGTATCGCCGCTGCTCCCTCGCCGTCCTGAACAGCGGGGGCGAGACCGACGACGCCCGCGCGATCTTCGACCGCTATGCCGATTTCGACATCGACATCGTGCGGCAGGCCTGGGGCATCAAGCTCGAACTGCACAATGCGCCTGCTGCCGCGTTCGTGGACGGCCGCATGATCCGCGGCATCCAGGAGCACCTGTTCGCGGTGCTGCGCGACATCCTCTACATCCACGGTGAAGTCTACGAGCACGGCAGCGTCGAGCTGCGCGAACCCGCGGGTATCACCAACGCCGTGTACCGCGTGCTGCGCAATGCAGGCCTGCTGCAGCCGCGCGTGCGGCCCGATATCGTCGTGTGCTGGGGCGGACACTCGATCGGCCGCGACGAGTACGAATACACGAAGCTCGTGGGCTACGAACTCGGCCTGCGCGGGCTCAACGTCTGCACCGGCTGCGGCCCGGGCGCCATGAAGGGCCCGATGAAAGGGGCGACGATCGGACATGCCAAGCAACGCATCCAGTCGGGCCGCTACATCGGCCTGACCGAGCCGGGCATCGTCGCGGCCGAGCCGCCGAACGCGATCGTGAACCAGCTCGCCATCCTGCCGGACATCGAGAAGCGACTCGAAGCATTCGTCCGCATCGGCCATGGCATCGTCGTGTTCCCGGGCGGTGCCGGCACGGCCGAGGAGATCCTGTATCTCGTCGGCATCCTGCTCGACCCACAGAACGAGCAGCAGCCGTACCCGGTGGTGTTCACCGGCCCGCGCGGCAGCGAGGAATACTGGCACCAGGTCGACGCGTTCCTGGTCGGCACGCTCGGCGAGCGTGTGCGCCAGTGCTATCGCATCATCGTGGGCGACCAGGCGGAAGTGGCGCGCGAGATGCTGCGCGGCATGAGTTCGGTGCGCGAATTCCGGCGCCGCGCGAGCGATGCCTACAACTTCAACTGGCTGCTGCGCATTCCGCACGAGTTGCAGCAGCCGTTCGAGCCCACGCACGCGGCAATGGCAGGGCTCAAGCTGCATCGTGATTCACCTCCGCACCAATTGGCGGCGGAATTGCGCCGTGCGTTCTCGGGCATCGTCGCCGGCAACGTCAAGGAAGCCGGGCTGCGGTTGATCGACGAGCACGGTCCGTTCGAGCTGCATGGCGATGCCGAGCTGCTGCGGCCACTTGACGCGCTGCTCGCGTCGTTCGTGCGGCAGCGCCGCATGAAGCTCTCGGGCGAATACCAGCCCTGCTACCGCATCGTCGCCTGACCCTTGCCTCTCCCCGCCGCAGCGGCAGAGGGGGCAGACTGTGACGCAGTGCCGGACGCTGCCGGGGCGGCTTCGGTACCGTGCACCCATCGTGGCACCAGTGAAATACCGCAATGTCTGAGCGCAAGCCGGAACTCCCGGTCGGCACGCGCGCGCCGCCGCGCGACAAGCCTGGCCCCCCGGAGCGTCCGTTGTCGGCGCGCGAGGCCGGACCGCGTCGGGGCGCAAACAAGATTGGTGCCGCCACGGACGGTTGGGACGCCTACAACGACTGGCTGGGCCGAGTCCGGCAACCAGCGCCGCCTTCACGGCAGGCCGTGATCAGCAAGTCCCTCTACAGCATCGCGAGCTACAAGAGCTGGGCCGACAAGGCCCGCGGTGCCTTCGACAAGGGCAAGTAAGCGCCCGCACCACCGTGCGGCACGGGCCGTGTGGTGATGCAGGACTGCTGGCGTCGCCGCAGCGCCGCTTTTTCGATTAGAGTCTGTCCCCCGGCCTGATCCCATGGAACGACTGCTCAAGTGGCTCGACGACCTGGACGACCTCACGGACGTCTTCCGCGTGCAGGCACCGTCGGTGATCATTACCGCGCTGCTCGTCTTGGCGTTCGTCGCGGGTCTCGGCGCGCTCCTGCTGCTCGGGCCGCCGGATCTGCTCGCTGCCCCCTGACGCGGGGACCCCTTCGATGACTGAAAACGACAAGCGCCGACCGGGTGAGGATGAGCTGCGCGCGCGACTGAGCGACGAGCAGTTCCAGGTCACCCAGAACAAGGGCACCGAGCGGGCCTTCACCGGCCGCTACCTGCACAACAAGAACCGGGGCGTTTACACGTGCGTCGTCTGCGATGCCGAGCTGTTCGCATCGGACACGAAGTACGACTCTGGCTCCGGCTGGCCGTCATTCTGGCTGCCGCTCGCCGGCGACCGTGTGGTGACGCACCGCGATGTCAGCCACGGCATGGTGCGGACCGAGGTCACCTGCGCCAACTGCGGCGCGCACCTCGGCCACGTGTTCGAGGACGGCCCGCAACCCACGGGGTTGCGCTACTGCGTCAACTCGGCTGCACTCGAATTCAAGCAGAAGGACTGACCTATGCGCCGGATTTCTTCCGCACGACCCCTGTCGGCCGCTGCCGTCATGCTGGCCTGCGCGACGCTCGCGGGCTGCGCCCGCCCGCCGGTGCCGGCGGCTGCAGCCGTCAACCAGGTGGCTGCGCTCGAAGTTACGGACCTGGTCATCGGCCAGGGCGCCGAGGCGACACCGGGTTCGAAGGTCACCGTGCATTACACGGGCTGGATGTACGACAACACGCGCCCGGAAAAAAAGGGCGCTGCGTTCGACAGCTCGCGCAAGAGCGGACAGCCGTTCAGTTTCGTGCTGGGCCAGCAGCAGGTCATTGCCGGCTGGGACCAGGGCGTGACCGGCATGAAGGTCGGTGGTCAGCGGCGGCTCGTGATCCCGTCGGCGCTGGCATACGGCGACCGCGGCGCCGGTGGCGTGATTGCGCCGGGCGCTACGCTCGTGTTCGACGTTGAGCTGCTGGGAGTCCAGTCGCAGCGCTGACGCCGTGTCCGCGTCACTGCACCGCGGGGTTCAGCGCATACGTGCCGGTGAGCCGGGCTTCGGCCAGTACGTGCCGGGCGATGGCGTCCTGCACCTGCTGACCCGTGAACGCACCCTCGACCGGGCAGCGCGCGAGGTCGATCGCATACAGCGTGAAGTGATAATGATGCAGCAGCGTGTCGTTCCACGGCGGGCAGGGACCGTCGTAGCCGAAGTACTGGCCTGCCATGTCCTTGTCGCCGGCAAACCAGAGCGTGTAGTCGTTCAGTCCCTGGCGTGATCCCGCTGGACCGCGTGGTTCGCGTTTGCCGCGGGCCGTCACGCCATCGCAGGCGAAACCGGCCGGTATCTCGCTGACCGACGGTGGCATGTCGACCAGCGCCCAGTGCCAGAAACTGGTTCGTGGCAGGTCGGCCGGCACGCTGCGGCCCTCCTGGTTCACGTCGTCGGCGCGGGTCGGCACGTCGACGTCGACGCACAGCAGAACCAGCGATTTTGCCGTCGAGGGCACGCCCGTCCAGCGCAAGTGCGGGTTGCGGTTGCCGCTCAAGCGGACGTGCTGCGCCGGATCGGGCGCGCAGAATGCGAACTGTTCGGGGATCCGCTGGCCGTGTACGAAGTTCGATGACAACAGGTGCACTGCGGGTCACTCCTTGGCTTGCCTGCGTCCGATTCTGCCATGGTCCGGCGGCGGACCGGCAGCGTTCTGGCACACTGCAGCCCGTCATTTACCGCTGGGAAGCCGCCGTTGTCCGCAGGTCCGACTGCCACCGCTGGACCGTTTCTCCCGCCCGTGCCGCAGGCCGTTCAGATTGCCGGTCCGGCCGGCGCCATCGAAGCGCGCGTCGAAGATCCGTTGCCAGCCGGGGCGACCCGCCAGGTCATCGGCGTCGTCTGCCACCCGCATCCGCTCTTCGGCGGCACCATGCAGAACAAGGTCGTGCACACCGCTGCCCGTGCCATGCAGGAAGCGGGGGCGGCGACGGTGCGTTTCAATTTCCGTGGCGTGGGTGCCAGCGCAGGCCAGCACGACCGGGGCGTCGGTGAACTCGCGGATGCGCTCGCCGTGATCGACTGGACGCGCCGGCACTTCGACTGCGACGCGCTGTGGCTCGGTGGATTCTCGTTCGGTGCGGCGACCGCTCTGCAGGCGGCGGTACGCGGTGCACGGCCGGCGAAGCTCGTGACGATCGCGCCGCCGGTCGGCCGCATCATCACCGAACCCGTGCCGCGTCCGGACTGTCCCTGGCTGATCGTGCAGGGCGACCAGGACGAACTCATCGACATCGCAGCCGTGTGTTCGTGGGCGCGCAGCTTTGCGCCCGAACCCGAGTTGACGGTGATCGCGGGCGCCGAGCACTTCTTCCACGGCAAGCTCGGCGAGCTGCGCTCGGGCGTCCTCGACTTCCTGCGCAGAGCCTGAAAATATCGCTGCGGCGGCCGCGAAACCGCCAGAAAAACGCCGGGGTGCGTCAGCACCTCGGCGTCATCAGCGAGAAATCGCCGCGGTCAGCTCGAGCTCAGTTCACGAACCCCTTGAGGTTCTTGAGCGGCATCACGCGGACCTTCTTGCTGGCCGGCTTGGCCTTGAAGACCATCTTCTCGCCGGTGAAGGGGTTCACGCCTTCGCGCGCCTTGGTGGCGGGCTTCTTGACGACCTTCATCTTGGCGAGACCCGGAAGCGTGAAGATGCCGTGGGTCTTCAGGCTCTTCTTGATCACGGTGTTGAGCGATTCGAAAACCGAGCTCACCTGCTTCTTCGACAGGCCCGTGTCCTTCGAGACGTGCGCGAGGATGTCGGACTTGGTCGGAGCAGAGCTCTTCTTGGCTGCCATCTTGATGTATCTCCTAGTTGTGCTGCGGGCCGCTGGCCCGTGGTTAGTCTGTCAGCACGCGAAAAATACCATGAAAACTAGGCTCGTTAATACGTCGAAACTGTTTTTTCCCGATTTTTTTAGTGCTGCGGCGAATCAGTCGCCGAAGAATTCGCGTTTGAACTGCACCGAGCGCCGACCGCCGCCGGTGGCCGGTTCGACGTCGATGTTGAACACGAGGATCTCGTCGCCGCTGATGCCGACCTCGCCGATGAAATACACGGCTGGTCCTTCCTGTACGCGCCGCATCGCGAGGCTCTTCAGCTGCCCGTTCAGGTTGTGCGCGGAGGCCGACACTGCGCCATCGACGGGCTTGGCCGCGCCGCCAGGCGTTTTCGTGAGCATCGCGACGTTCAGCAGCACTCGGCTCGGGCTGCGTTCGATGCCATAGGCGCGGGCCACTTCCGGCGTGAGCTGGTCCGTCCGGATCGCGTTGTAGTGGACTTCGAGGTCGTCGAAATTCTTCTGCGTGTCTTCCGTCGGACGCGCGGTCTGGGGTTGCTGGTCGACGTTCGCGCCGCAACCCGCCATGAGCAGCAGGCCGGCAGCGGCCAGCAGCACGGTTGCCGCGCGACGGCAATGCAATGAAAAAGAGCTTTGATTCCCGGCGTCTGGAGTGGACATTGCAGGTTCCTCCCGAACTTCGCGCGAGGGTGGCGCAGGACA
>JAPLSF010000207.1 GCA_026398785.1 Pseudomonadota bacterium
CCACGCTCGCGATGAGACCCTTGGTCCAGTGATGGTTGCGCGGCCCGGCGGGAAGGTCGATGACTTTCACGCCGTCGCCGTCGATATGCTGCTGCCCCGGCCGATAGGGGAAGGCGACGCGCATGTCGGCCGCGCCATCACCGTCCGTGTCCCGGAGCAGCGTGATGCGGTTGGCGCTCGGCGTCCCGGCGCCCGCCTTTTTCATGAAATAGCCCATGACGCGGTTCTTGATTCCCTTTTCGTCGGCGGGCTGTGGTGGAGCATTGGTTTCCGCGACCAGGACGTCGCCGTTGGGCAAGACGTGCAGCCAGCGCGGATGATCGAGACCGTTGGCGAACACGTTGACAGTCATGCCAGCAGCAGCGCGCGGTCGCGCGTCCTGCGCCCAGCCGACGGCGGGAGCCACGTTCACAGTCGGTATGAAAGCCTTTGCGGGAACAGGCAGCACGGGATCTGGTCCGAGTCCAACGCTGTCGGATAACGGCGCGGTGCTGCAGGCGGCCGCACAGGCCACGAGTGCCAGGGTTGCGCACGCGACTGGAACTCGATGGCTGATCATGCGCTGCATGGGATTGTCTGCGTTCGCGCAGTGAATTGTCTGCCGGTGAACGCTGGCGTCTGGCGTGGCCGGCGTCGGTACGCTGACGCACAGACTTAAGGTCCCGCGCCTCCTACTGTCTACCGTCGGGTCGGACTGGAAAATGCGACCGTAGTCCGGCTGACCGCCGCAGCGAGGATGGGCATGGGATTGTTGACGACTGAACATGGAAAGGCGGGGTATCTCGCCGATTTCGTCGTCTATGCCACGGCTTGCGCGGTGTTGGCCTTGTTGCTGGCCATCGTGGCCCCGTACCAGCGTCGGACGGAGCTTCTCGCGCTTGCGCTGTTGGGTCTCGTTGCCTGGACACTCGTCGAGTACGTGCTGCATCGGTTCGTGCTGCATGGCATGCAACCGTTCCAGGCGTGGCACGCCGAGCATCATCGCCGGCCGCGGGCGCTGATCGGCACGCCAACGATCCTGAGCGCTGCACTGATCGTCGCGCTGGTCTTTCTGCCTGCACTGGTGCTGAGCGACCTCTGGCGAGCGTCCGCGCTGACGTTCGGCCTGCTCACTGGCTACATGGTGTACGCGGTCGTGCACCATGCAACACACCATTGGCGTGCGGATACGGCCTGGTTGCGGCAGATCAAGCGGCACCATGCATTGCACCACAGTCCAGTGGCGGCTGCGGCCCGCTACGGTGTGACCAGTGCCCTCTGGGACGTCGTCTTCCGGACCAACGGCACGTCATTGCCCCGCGCGGCGAGTTGATGCGGTCCATCCTGAGCCACATCGTTGGTTCCGACGGCGAATCCGCTTTCGCGTTCGCCGAAGTCATCCGGGCGGAAATTTTCAGTGCCGAGCGACTGGAGCAGCATGCCGCCAGCCTGGCAGCTGCCCAGACCGTCACGACGCGGCCGGTCGCGGTTCGGCCTCTGTTTGCTCGATTGCGCGTCAACCACAGGGCACTTCTGGACGCCCATCGTGCGATCGCGAAATCCATCGCCCTGGGCGGAGCCATCACGCCGGCTGCGGAATGGCTCGTCGATAACTACCACGTCGTCGAAGCCCAGATCCGTCAGGTTCGCGATGACCTGCCACCCGGCTACTACCGGCAACTACCGAAACTGGCCGACGGTCCGCTGGCCGGCTATCCGCGCGTACTCGGGCTGGCGTGGGCCTTCGTCGCTCACACAGACAGTCGCTTCGACGCCAGCCTGCTGTGCCAGTTCGTGGCTGCCTATCAACGCGTGCAGCCGCTGACGATCGGCGAGCTGTGGGCGATCGCGATCACCTTGCGGATCGTGCTGATTGAAAACCTGCGGCGCGCAGCCGAGTTGATTGCGAGCCGGCGCGCCATCCGACAGCAGGCCGACCGCGTGGCGGACCGGCTTCTCGGCGCCGGAGGAAGGGAAGCGCAGCCACTGGCGACGGTGCTGCAGGAGCTGGAAACCGTCCAGCTGTCGACGACTTTCGCCGTCCAGCTGCTGCAAAGGCTGCGCGACCAGGACCCGGAAGCGACGCCCGCATTGACGTGGCTCGAGGCTCGTCTCGCGACCGCTGGCACCACGGCCGACGAGATTGTCCGCGACGAGCACCAGCGCCAGGGCGCATCGAGCGTGACCGTCCGCAACGTGATCATGAGCATGCGCTCCATCTCCGCGGTCGACTGGGCGGACCTGTTCGAATCCATGAGCCTCGTCGACTCCGTGCTGCGCGCCGATCCGGATTACGCGCTGTCCGACTTCTCCACCCGCAATCGCTGCCGCCATGCGGTCGAGGAACTGGCGCGGGGATCGCGTCACTCCGAGCTGGACATCGCCAGGCGCGCGATACAGGTCGCGGGCGCGGTCGGCACCCGGCGCGAACGCCATGCCGGCTATCTCCTCATCGCGCGGGGACGCCGTGCATTCGAGGATCTGCTGGACTTTCGGCCTTCGCTGCGGGCAGGACTCACCCGCCTCATCGCCCGCATGGGAATCCACGGCTACGTCGCGGGCGTCGTGCTGCTCGCGGTCGTCGCTCTTGCGTGGCCGTTGTCGGCGCTGCTGGGCGTCGGAGTCGGGGTGCTGACACTCGCCGTGCTTGGGGTGTCGGGTCTCGTACTCTCGGTGGACGCCGCGATGGCTGTCGCCAATAGCAGCATCACCAGCCGCTTCAGTGCCAGGCCCCTGCCCGAAATGGAACTTGCTGAGGGCATCCCTGCTGACCTGCGAACGCTCGTGGTCGTGCCCATCATCCTTACGACTCGCGAGGCGATCGCCAGGCACATTGAGCATCTGGAAATTCACCATCTGGCAAGCATGGACGGTGACGTCAGCTTCGCGCTGCTCTCGGACTGGGCCGATGCGGCGTGCGAACGGGTCGCGGGGGACGAGGTGCTGCTTGCGAGCGCGCTCGATGGCATCCGGCGCTTGAACCGCAAGTACGGTCAGGCGCCCGCGGGTGATCGTTTCCTGCTCCTGCATCGGCGACGGTTGTGGAACGCGGCGCAGGGAGTCTGGATGGGCTGGGAGCGCAAGCGCGGCAAGCTGCATGAACTAAATCGCCTGCTGCGCGGCGCCATCGACACGAGCTTCCTGGCCGTTGCAGGCCAGCCGCTCACCGTTCCCGGCGGCGTGCGCTACGTCGTCACACTCGATGCCGATACGCGGCTACCGCGCGACACAGTGCGCCGGCTCGTCGGCAAGATGGTGCACCCCTTGAATGCGCCGCGCGTTGACGCGCACAGCGGACGAGTCGTCGAGGGCTACGCGATACTGCAGCCGCGTATTGCGTCGTCGTTGCCGCTCGGCTACGAGGGTTCACGCTACCAGCGCCTCGTTTCCGGCGCCGGCGGCATCGACCCGTATGCGTCCGCGGTGTCCGACGTGTACCAGGATTTGTGCGGCGAGGGATCGTACGTCGGCAAGGGTATCTACGACGTCGACGCGTTCGAGGCGGCGCTGGCGGGTCGTGTGCCAGAGAACACGTTGCTGAGCCACGACCTGTTCGAGGGAATCTTCGCCCGGGCTGGACTCGCTTCGGACATCGAACTCGTTGACGAGTATCCCGCGCGTTACGCAGCTGCGACGGCTCGCTCGCACCGCTGGGTGCGCGGAGACTGGCAGTTGCTGCCATGGGTCTTTAGTTGCGGCCCGGTCGGTATCGAGCGTCGCCGCCGTTCCATCCCCCTGCTTGGTCGATGGAAGATGTTCGACAACCTGCGGCGGTCCGTCATGGCGCCGGCAAGCATGCTCATTCTCGTGGTCGCGTGGACACTGCCGCTGCCGTACGCAGCGCTCTGGACGGCATTCGTCGTCGCAATGCTCGCGATTCCAAACCTGCCGCCATTGCTGGCCGGTCTCGTGCCGCGTCACAGCGGCATCGCATTGCTGAGCCATGTCCGGGCGGTCG
>JAPLSF010000242.1 GCA_026398785.1 Pseudomonadota bacterium
TGCAGGCGTCGACGAAATCCTGTTCCCGGCCCGGCTTGACCGTCATGCGGGAAATGAACGTGGTCCGCGACATCGGCTCCCCCTGTGTGGCGTGTTCGTGCTCGATGGTAGCACCGGGCCCCGTCGGAAAGAAACAGTCAAGCCTGTTTCTTTTTTGACGCGATCCGGTACATTGCCCACTACATTGCGACGAGTCGCGCGCAGTCGCGCGCGAGGTGCCGATTTGCCCGACCAGCCCTACTTGCCCGCCCTGCCCCTGGCCGAGCTCGCGCCCGGCGCGATGCGCTGCGTGACGCTCGGCGACGAACCCGTGCTGCTCGTGCACACGAAGGATGGCGCGGTACACGCGGTGCACAATATCTGCAGCCATGCGTTCGCCAAGATGGACGAGGGCCGGTTGCGCGGCAACCGCCTCATCTGCCCGTTGCATGGCGCAAGCTTCGACGTGCGCACGGGGGCCGTGCTTGGCGCGCCCGCCAATGCGCCGCTGCGCAGCTATCCGGTGCGCATCGTCGACGGCCGCATCGAAGTCCAGGTCTGACGGTTCAGGAATCGAGGAGTCCGCCCGCGTGAATTTCCAGCTGACCGACGAACAACGCTCGCTGCAGGAAGCCGCGCGCAATTTTGCCCGTGCGAAACTGCCGGGCGTCGCGCAGGAATGCGAGGAGACGAACCACGCCCCCGACAAGGCGGTCGTGCAGGAATTCGCCGAGATGGGATTCCTCGGCATCAACGTGCCCGAACGCTACGGCGGTCTCGGCCTCGGCAACGTCGAAGCGCTGCTCGTGCTCGAAGAATTCGGCAAGATTTCGTCCGCCGTTGGTTTCCCCGTGTTCGAGTCGTGCGTCGGCCCCGTGCGCGCCATCGAACGCTTCGCTTCCGAATCGCTGAAGCAGCGCGTCGTGCCCGCGGTCTGCCGCGGTGAAATCCAGGTCGCGGTGTCGATGTCCGAGCCGCAGGCCGGCTCGGCACTCACCGACCTGACGACGCGGGCCGAGACTCGCGGCGACAAGGTCGTGCTGAACGGCACCAAGCGCTGGTGCTCGGGCGGCGGCCACGCGGATGGCTACGTCGTCTATTGCCGCATGTCCGAAGACGAAGGCGCGAAAGGCATCGGCGCCGTCTACGTGGAGAAGGACACCAAGGGCGTCACCTTTGGCAAGCCTGAAAGCCTGATGGGTTTTCGCGGCGTGCCCTCCTCCGACATCTACTTCGACAACGCCACCGTGCCAACCGACAACATCGTGGTGCCGGCAGGCGGCTTCAAGAAGCTGATGGAAGCGTTCGACCTCGAACGCTGCGGCAACGCGACCATGGGCCTCGCCCAGGCTTCTGGCGCGCTCGAGGACGTGATCGAGTACGTGCAGGAGCGCGAGCAGTTCGGCAAGCACCTGATCGAGTTCCAGGGCGTGCAGATCAAGCTCGCCGAGATGAAGATGCGCGTCGAGGCGGCGCGACTGCTGATCCACCGCGCCGCGTCGAATGCGCAGAACGGCTTGCCGAGCATCCTCGATTCGTCGCTCGCCAAGTGCTTCGCCAACGAGATCGCGCGTGAAGTGTGCGGCCACGCCGTGCAACTCATGGGTGGTTACGGCTATTCGCGCGAGTACCCGATGGAACGGCGCCTGCGCGACGCGTGGGGCTGGGGCATCGCGGGCGGCGCGATCGACATCCAGAAGGTCAACATCGCAGGCGCGCTCGTCGGCCGCCGCTTCGACCAGAGGCGCTGACGCATGGCGGTGCTGGCCGGAGTGCGTGTGCTCGACTTCGGCCGCTACGTCGCAGGCCCCTATTGCGCCACCCTGCTCGGTTACCTCGGCGCCGAAGTGATCCGCATCGAGAAGCGCGATGGCGGCGAAGATCGTTACATTGCGCCCATCGCCGAATCCGGCGAAGGCGGCGTGTTCTTCCAGACCGCGTGCAACAAGAAGTCCCTCACGCTCGATCCGGCCAGCGCGCAGGGTCGTGAAATCATGCAGCGACTGGTGCGCACGGCCGACGTCGTCGTCGCCAACCTGCCGCCGTCGGGCCTGCAATCGCTAGGACTCGATTACGCGAGCCTCAAGACGATCCGACCCGACATCATCCTGGTGACGCAGTCGTCGTTCGGCGACGCCGGCCCGCTCGCCGAGCGCGGCGGCTTCGACGGCGTCGGACAGGCGATGTCGGGCGCGATGTACATGACCGGCACGCCTGGCCATCCGGTCAAGTCCGCCGCCCCATACGTCGACTATGCGACGGCCGTGCTCGCCGCTTTCGGCGCGCTCGCGGCGCTGATGCAGCGCGCGCAGACGGGCCAAGGCCAGGAAGTGAAGACCAACCTGCTGGGCACGGCGATGGCCGTGTTCGGCTCGCACCTCACGGAACAGAGTGTGCTCGGAATCAACCGTGAGCCAACGGGCAATCGAGTGCAGACGTCGGCGCCTTCCGATGTGTTCGCGACCCGCGATGGCCACATCCTGACGCATACGGTCGGCAATGGCCTGTTCCGTCGCTGGGCGACGCTGATGGGCGACGCGGACCGCTGGAGCAACGACCCGCGCTTCCAGTCCGACCAGTCACGCGGCGATCACAGCGCGGAAATCCTTGCCCGCATGCGGCAATGGTGCTCCGAACGCACCACGGACGAGGCGCTGCGCGAACTGCAGGCGGCCGGCTTGCCAGCGGGCCCGGTGCACACGCTGCAGCAGGCGCTCGATCAGCCGCAGGTGGCCGCGATGCAGGCCCTGCACGCCATCACGGACTTTCCCGGTTTGCAGCGGCCCGCGCAGGTGCCGAACCTCCCGGTCAGACTCAGCGTGTCCGGTGGCGGCATCACTCACCGCCCGCCACTGCTCGGCGAGCACACGGACGAAGTGCTGCGCAGCCTCGGCTACTCGAGTAAAGCAATCACCGCACTGCGAGAGGCGCAGGTGATCTGAGTCCATCGTCGCGCGCGCTCAATCGAGCGGCGTCACCCGGTATCCCAGCCGCGGAAAGTGGACGACGACTGCGCCGCATTGCGCGTGCTCGCGCGCCACGCCGATTTCATTCCAGTCGAGCGCCACGAGCCGACCGCGAACAGCGCCGCGCCGGGTGTCGTCAGGCGTTACCTCGACGAGCCTGCCTGCCTGCAACGTCTCGGCCTCGTGACCACTCACGGAACACGCCAGCGGTCTGGATGCTCGCGCGCTTTCGAATGCAGCACTGGCCGTGCATTCGACTCGCCGGCCTTCGCCCAACGCGGCGACGCGCTCTTCCCAGGCCTGCATGCGCGTGAACGGCGCGAACAGTTCATTCACGCCAGGCACGGACGCGCGCGTGAACCACGGCACCGTCCAGGCATGAATATCGATCAAACCCGGTGCACCACCCGACAGGAATGCGCGACCGTCCGCCAGCTGCTGTTCGATGAACCCCGCATGGGCAAGCATCTGCGAACGCGCGTGGGCGAGGTCGACGCCGTCGAAGTCGATGTCGGGAAACAGGCCCTGCCGGTCCTGTCGAAACTCAGCCGGCCACAGCGTACTGGTCGCACCGATGGCCATGTGCAGGCCCGCGCGGAAGAACGCGTCGGCCCACTTCACCGCGGCGTAGGTGATGCCGGCATTGCCGTCCGGAAACAGCGAGGGTTGCGGATAGCGCGTCTCGAGCTCGCGTGCGATGCGCTGCGAGTCGATGTAGACGTCGGCGCCGATCTGCAGCACCGGCGTGCCGCGATAGCCACCCGTTAGCGCCAGCAGGTCATCTTTCGGCGGCATCATCGGCGTCGTCACCGAACGCCACTCGAGACCCTTGATACCGAGCATGCGCAGCACGCGCTGCGTAAAGGGTGACGCGTCGTAGTGATGCAGGATCAGGTCGGTCATTGCTCGTGCTCCCGGCGCCGCTGTTCGACGGACTCAGACGTCTGCCCGTACAGGAACTGGTAGGCCTCGGCGTCTGCGCGGCGTTCGTGGCCTTTCTCGTATGCCCGCTTCGTCGCGGGCCGGTCGCGCACGGCTTCGAACCAGCGCTTCAGGTCCGGAAACTCTTCGAGTGACTGTCCCTGCCGCTCGTGCGGCACGATCCAGGGCCAGCAGGCGACATCTGCAATCGAGTAGTCGCCCGCGATGTACTCACGACCCGCGAGGCGCCGCTGCAGCACGCCGTACAGCCGGTTCACCTCGTCCGTGTAGCGCTTGATGCCGTACGGAATCCTCTCCGGCGCAAAGGCGCGGAAGTGATGGGCCTGCCCCGCCATCGGCCCGAGACCGGCAACCTGCCAGTACAGCCATTGCAGGACTTCGTACCGGCCGTGCAGGTCCCGCGGCAGCAGCTGACCCGACTTTTCCGCGAGGTACTGCAGGATCGCACCGGACTCGAAGACCGACAGGGCTCCGCCCGGGGCGGCTTGGTCGACGATCGCCGGAATGCGATTGTTCGGACTGATGCGCAGGAAGTCCGGCTCGAACTGCGCGCCACGCAGGATGTTCACTTCGACGATGCGGTACGGCAGGCCGCACTCCTCGAGCATCATCAGGATCTTGAGCCCGTTTGGCGACGGATAGAAATGGACGTCGATCATGCGGCCTCGACGACGTAACCGAGGCGCGGAAAGTGCACGACGACTTCGCCCGCTCGAGCATCGACGCGGCGCACGGCGACCTCATGCAGATCCAGCGTCACCAACTCACCCGCGACCGGCACTTTGCCGTAGTCATCCGGCGTCACGGTGACGCGTTGTCCGGCAACGAGACCTGACGGATCGGCGGGACTCACGCCGGCACCGGGCAACGCCCTTGCAGCGCGGGCAATATCGAGCGCGACGGAGGCATCGATCTCGCTGCGCTCGCCATGCCCGATGGCCCGCATGCGCTCTTCCCACGCGGCGACGCGCGCGAAAGGCGCCAGCATGCCATTCATCGCCGCGACGAAGCCGCGACACATCCAGAGCACGTAATACGCCGAGGCGTCGGCGAGTCCTGGACGATCGGCCGTGAGGAACGCACGCCCGTCGGCCAGGTGCTCCTCGAGCAGCGTCACGTTGGCGAGCACCTGCCCGAACATGTGCGGTGCCCGCGCTTGCAGCCGATCGAAGTCCATGTGACTGAAGAATTCGCGCCGGTCCTGCACGAGATCCGCCGGCAGCTGGTCGTTGAGACCCATCGAGAGACCGGCGCCGGACGCAAAGAACAGATCAGCCCACGGCGCGAGCGCGTACGTCAGGCCGCTCGTGCCGCTCGGGAAGAACGTGGGTTCGGGGCGACGACGCTCGAGCTCGCGCGCGATACGGCTGGTGTCACAGTAGATGTCGGCGCCGATCTGCAGCACGGGGGTCTTGCGATAGCCGCCCGTAAGCGCGGTGAGGTCCGGCTTCGGCATGACCATCGGAATCTGCACGCTCCGCCACGCCAGCCCCTTGATACCGAGCAGCACCCGGACTTTTTCGCCGTAAGGAGACCAGTCGAAATGATGCAGAATCAGGTCGCTCATGCGGGATTCCCTCCGGGCGCAGGCCAAACCCGACTATAGAGGCAAGGCACAGAAAAAAACAGTCACGCCTGTTTCTTTTAGGTCGCCCCACTTCTATACTTCCGTGGGTCTGCCTAAAGGGGTCCGACCATGGACGCTGCCGCAACTGAAACGTTCGTCCGTCGCTTCCTCGACGGAATGCAGTACGAGGCGAGCCGCGAAGGTCCGCCCGATGGCTTTCCGCGCTTCCCCCCGATCCCGGGCGGCCGCTACAACGATCCGGCCTTTTTCGAGGCCGAGCGCCAGGGGCTGTGGAAGCGGACCTGGCTCTACGCCTGTCACACGGACGAACTGCCGGACGCGGGCAGCTTCATGCTCTGGACCAGGACGGGCTCGCCGATCCTCATCGTCCGCGGCAAGGACCGCAAGATCCGCGCGTTCTACAACACGTGCCGGCATCGCGGCGGCCCCCTGGTCAAGACCGATGCAGGTCGTTGCGATGGCCTCGTCTGCTCCTACCACGGCTGGACGTACGCGCTCGACGGACAGCTGGTAAACCTGCGCGACAGGCGCGACTTCGTGGATCTCGACATGGGCGCGCATTCGCTCGTGTCGGTGCGCTGCGAACAGCTCGCCAACTGGGTCTTCATCAACGAAGACCCGAACGCCCGCCCGCTGCTCGAAGACCTCGGCCCGATTCCCGGTCACCTCGAGCAGTTCCAGCCTGAGTCGCTGCGCTTCATCGAGAAGCACGGCTACGACCTCAAGTGCAACGTGAAGGTGTTGCTGGACGCGTTCCTCGAGGTGTATCACCTGAAGTCGATCCACCAGAACACGGTGGACCGCTTCCTCGATCACCGCGGCACCAGCATCGCCCTCTTCCGTCACGGTCATTCGCTGATGGTCACGCCGAACCGGCGGCCCGACTGGGTCGATCCGGGCACCGTGGGCATGCGTCGCGTCGAGACCGCGACGGTCATCTCGACCAGCAACAATCCTTCGTGGAATCTCTACCCGAACCTGGTCACGCCGATCGATCCGTCCGGCTGCCCGTTCCTGCTGTTCTGGCCGACGGGACCGGATTCGATGCGCATCGAATGCCACTGGTTCGCGCCGGACTGGGGCGACGCTGAGCTGAGCCCGCTATGGGCGACGCGCATCGCCAACTTCGACCGCATCCTCGACGAAGACCTGCAGTTCGCCGAGAAGATCCAGAAGTCGGTCGAGTCGCCGGGCTTCCGCGGCATGACGCTCAATTACCAGGAACGTCGCATCTACCACTGGCACGAAGAGCTCGACCGGCGTATCCAGGCCGCCGGCATCGAGATTCCAGCGCACCTGCGCGTGCAGCCGCTGCTGGAACCGTACTACGAGACCTGACCCACGATGCACGGCACTGGCATCCAGAGTTTCGGCGCGTACCTGCCGCGCCTGCGCCTCGAGCGCGCGGCGATCATCGAAGCGATGGGCTGGGCGGCGGGCCTGCGCGCCGGCAAGCCACAGGGCGCACGCAGTTACTGCGCGTGGGACGAGGATGCATTGACCATGGCGGTCGAAGCGGCGCGTGATTGCCTCAGCGGCCACGACCGCAGTGGCGTTGCATCGCTCGTCTTCGCCTCGACGACACATCCCTTCGCGGACCGCTGCAATGCAGGTGTGGTGGCTGAAGCGCTCGATCTGGCGCAGTCCCTGCGCACGACCGATGGTGCGGGTCACCAACGCGCGGGCGTTTCGGCGCTGCTCGACGCTTTGCGCAACGCACGCATCGATGGACAACAAACGCTGGTCGTCGCGGCGGATCGACGCGTCGCCAAGGCGGGCAGCGAACAGGAAACGCGCTTCGGCCACGGCGCAGCTGCCGCGCGTGTCGGCACCGGACCCGACCTCGCGGCTGAATACGTCGCTGAGGCTTCGCTGCGCGCGGACTTCGTCGATCACTTTCGTGGTGCCGAGGCAGAGTACGACTACGCGTACGAGGAACGCTGGATCCGCGACGAGGGTTACCTCGCGCTGATGCCGCGCGCAATCAAGACCGCGCTGGGCTCGATCGATGCCCGCGACGTCAGGCACCTGCTCGTGCAGGGACCGCAGCGTTTCGCGACTGCGGTCGCCAAAGCTGCGACCATCCGCGCCGAGGCCGTGCCTGCCGATCTGCACACAGAATGCGGTGACACGGGCGTCGCCCACCCGCTCCTGTTGCTCGGCGCCGCGCTCGAGCAGGCGCAGGGCGGCGAACTCATCGTGCTGGCCGGCTTCGGCCAGGGTTGCGACGTGATCGTGCTCCGGGCCACGGGTCGGGCGCCAGCGGCAGGCCGCGGTGTCAGCGGTTCGCTCGCAGCCGGCGTCGCGAATCGCGACTACGTTCGATTCCTCGCCAACTGCGGCCTCGTCGACGTGGAGTGGGGCATGCGCGCCGAACGCGACAACCGCACGGCGCAACCCGCTGCGTGGCGACGTCACCGTGACCTGACGGCTTTTTTCGGCGGACAGTGCCGGGCGTGCGGAACCGTACAGTTTCCGCTGGCGCGCGCATGCGTCAATCCGCAGTGCCGCGCCTTCGACACGCAGGATCCCGTGCAACTGGCGGAGAAGCACGGGCGCGTGAAGACATTCACCGAAGACTGGCTCGCGGTGACCCGCAGCCCGCCGCACGTTTACGGCAACGTGGAACTCGAAGGTGGTGGCAACGTGTTCATCGAGTTCACGGACGTTCGCCCCGGTGAGGCCAGCGTCGGCCTGGCCGTGCGGTTCGTCTTCCGCATCAAGGACTTCGACGGCGTACGTGGCTTCCGGCGCTACTTCTGGAAAGCCACGCCGGTGAGGAACTGAACGTGGCCAGCGGCATCCGCGACCAGGTTGCGATCGTCGGCATGGGTTGCTCGCGGTTTGGCGAGCGCTGGGACTGCAGCGCCGACGACCTGATGGTCGAAGCGTTCACCGAAGCCGTGGCCGATGCCGGTATCGAGCGCGACCGCATCGAGGCTGCGTGGCTCGGCGTGTTCTACCAGGACCAGAGCGTTGCCCGCTCGGGCCTGCCGCTGTCCTTCGCGCTGCGACTTCCCAACGTACCCGTTACGCGCGTCGAGAACCTCTGTGCAACGGGTACTGAAGCATTGCGCGGCGCCGTGTATGCGGTAGCTGCAGGCGCCGTGGACATTGCACTCGCGTTCGGTGTCGAGAAACTCAAGGACACCGGTTTCGCCGGCCTGCCCGAGCGTACCAAGGGCACGTTCGAAGACCTCTGGCAGCCTGGCTTCACGCCGCCCGGCGCTTTTGCACAACTCGGCGCGGCCTACGCGGCGCGGCACGGGCACTCGATCGCAGACTTGAAGCGCGCGATGGCGCACGTCTCGTGGAAGAGCCACGAAAACGCCGTGGCGAGCCCGAAGGCGCACCTGCGCAACCGCATCACCATCGAGCAGGCGCTCGCCGCACCGATGGTTGCTTACCCACTCGGTCTCTTCGATTGCTGCGGAGTAAGCGACGGCGCGGCCTGCGCGATCGTGACAACACCGGCGATTGCGGCGTCACTCGGCAAGCGCGACATGGTGACGGTCAAGGCACTGGCACTGGCAGGGTCGAACGGCGTCGAGATGGGTCACGCGAGCTGGGATGGCAGCCACACGCTGACGTCGCGACTCGCCGCCGGGCGCGCGTTCCGCGAGGCAGGCATCACCAAGCCGACCGAGCAGGTGAACCTCATGGAAGTGCACGACTGCTTCTCGATCACCGAACTGGTCCTGATGGAAGACCTCGGTTTCTCGGCGCCTGGTCGCGCCGTGCATGACATTCTCGATGGCCGGTACGACCGCACCGGCGCGATCCCGTGCCAGACCGACGGCGGCCTGAAGTGCTTCGGACATCCGGTCGGCGCCTCCGGCCTGCGCATGGCGTACGAGATCTACACGCAACTGCTTGGCCGCGCCGGGGAGCGTCAGCTCGCCGCGCCGTCCATCGGGCTCACACACAACCTGGGCGGGATACCGAATCGCAACGTCGCGAGCGTATCCGTGCTTGGACTGCACAGAGGTTAACGTGGACCACAGCGTCAAACGCCTGCAGCCCGCCGCCGAGCCGCGGCAATGGGGCATGTCCGACCAGGAACTGGCCACGCGGCCCACGGTGTTTCGACCGGACTTGATGGCCGGCAAGGTCTTCGTGGTCTCCGGCGGCGGCTCCGGCATCGGCCGCGGCATCACCTACCTGCTCGCGCGCCTCGGCGCCGACGTGATGATCTGCGGGCGACGGGCCGAGAAGCTCGAGGAAACGGCGAGTGGCATCCGCAGGCTGCTGGGTCGCGAGGTCGGCACGCACGCGATGACGATTCGCGACCCGGAGCAGGTGGAGGCGATGATGGCCGTTGCATTCGAGCGCTACGGGCGGCTCGATGCACTCGTCAACAACAGCGGCGGCCAGTTCCCCCAGGCGGCGATCGACTTCAGCGTCAAAGGCTGGAACGCGGTCATCGACACCAACCTCAACGGCACCTGGTACATGATGCAGGCGGCTGCGCGCCAATGGCGCGACCGCGGCCAGAGCGGCAATATCGTCAACATCGTCGCAACGATCGCGCGCGGCATGCCCCAGGTCGCGCACACGTGTGCCGCGCGTGCGGGCGTGATCTACCTCAGCAAGACCGTCGCGACCGAGTGGGCTCCGCTCGGTATCCGCGTGAACTGCGTCGCGCCGGGCGCTATCGCGACCGAGGGTCTCAACGTCTACCCGGACGGCGTGCCCGAGCGGTTCGCACTGACCAACCCGATGAAACGTTTCGGCGACGTGCTCGACGTGGCCGAAGCGGTCGTTTACGTCGGCGCGGACTCCGGCAAGTTCGTCACGGGCGAGGTCCTCGTCGTCGACGGCGGCCACAGCGCCTGGGGTGACACCGAGTGGCCCGGCGGACGACCCGACTACTTCGACGTCGGCTGACGCCGGCACGACCCGCAGGAGACGCACCATGGCCGACACACCCTTTGCCCGGACTCCGCGCGCGCAACTGCCCGAGCAGTTTCACCTCGCGTGGGACACGCTCAATGGCCTGACGGGCGAGCCCGCCTTCGTCGAGGTGTTCGCCTCGAACCCGGCCATGCTCGACTTCGTGATGAACCGCTTCTACATG
>JAPLSF010000104.1 GCA_026398785.1 Pseudomonadota bacterium
TGGACGAAGTCCCGCTCGAGTTCCGCGTCTTCCGGACGGACCGCACGGATCGTCACCTGCTGCCCGTCTGGCAAATCGAGCGGGAACTCCAGCGCGCTCGGATACGGGTGGATCGCCATGTGGCGATAGAGCCGCTGCGGTTGAGGCGTGGGCATCACGCCGATGCGCGCGTCGACGGCAACGGCACCTTTGGCAGTCACGATCACCGGGTTGACATCGATCGCACCGACGTCGGGCAGTTCGCATACGATCTCGGACACGCGCAGCAGCATGTCTTCGATGGCTTCCTGCGCGGCGGCCGGCGCCCCGCGCAGCGGTTGCAGCGCCAGGCTCGCACGAGTGCGGCGGATCAGGTCCCGCGCCAGGTACGAGTTGAGCGGCGGCAGTGCCACCGCACGGTCACGGATCACCTCGACCATCGTGCCGCCGAGCCCGAAGCTGATCGCCGGGCCGAACACCGGGTCGCGCACTGCGCCGATCATGAGCTCGCGCCCGTGCCGCTCGACGTACATCGGCTCGATCAGCACGCCTTCGAGACGCGCGTCCGGCCGGGCGATGGCAACATCGCGCAGCATGTTCCCGTAACCGTCGCGCACGCTGCGGGCGTCGGTGCAGCCGAGTCGTACGCCACCGACGTCGGTCTTGTGCGCGATGTCGGGCGACAGAATCTTCATCGCAACCGGAAACCCGATGGCCTCGGCCACCTGCACGGCCTCGGCCGCCGAGTACGCCGGGCGACTGCGGACGATCGGAATACCGAACGCAGCCAGCAGTTCCTTCGAATCCGCCGGATTGAGCCACTCGTTACCCGCCGCGCGCGCCGCGTCGAGCAAGCGTTGCGCCGTGGCGCGGTCGGGCGTCGAGGTCGGCCCGAGCGGCGCGGGGACCTGCAACAATTGCTCCTGGTTGGCGGTGAAGAGCGCGAGCGCCGCGATGGCGTCGACCGCGGCCTCGGGCGTCGGGAAGGTGGGGATCCGGCTCTCAGCGAAGCGCTGGCGCGCGGTCGTCACCGCCTCGCCTCCCATCCAGCACGTGAAGACAGGCTTGCGCTGGGCTTTGGCCACCGTGATCAGTTCGGTCGCGAACTGGTCCGCATTGGTGAGCGCGAATGGCGTCAGGATTGCGAGCAGCGCATCGACCTCACCATCCTGCAGGCACGTTTGCGCCGCTCGTGCATAGACCTCCGCGGACGCGTCGCCGCGAACGTAGACGGGATTGCCATCCGCAGTACTGGGCGGAAGCAGCGCATGCAGCTGCGCGAGTGTTGCGTCCTCCAGCCGGGCCACTGTCAGCCACCGGTCAACGGCGCGGTCCGCGGCGAGTTGCCCAGGCCCGCCCGCATTGCTCACGATGCCCAACCTGCGCCCGTGCATCCGCACGCCGGCACCGAGCGTACTTGCCGCACTGAACAGCTGGCTGAAATCGCGGATGCGCAGCACGCCGGCGCGACGCATCGCCGCGTCAAAGACATCGTCGCCACCCACCAGCGAGCCCGTGTGGAAGGCGAGGCTGCCGCGCCCTTCGAGCGAATGCCCCGCTTTCATGACGACGACGGGCTTAACACGCGCGGCCGCCCGCAGCGCACTCATGAAGCGGCGCGCGTCGCCGACGCCCTCGAGGTAAAGCATGATGCCGTCGGTCGCCGCATCGCGTGCGAGGAAATCGAGTACGTCGCCGAAGCCGATGTCATCGCCGGCACCGGTGGAGATCACCGTCGAGAACCCGACGTGCCGGGAGCGCGCCCAGTCGAGCATTGCCGCGCACAGCGCACTCGACTGCGATACGAGCGCGAGGCGGCCAGGATTGGGGAGCGCCGCGCCACAGGAGGCATTGAACCCGTTTTCGGTGCGGATCACTCCGAAGCTGTTCGGCCCGAGCAAGCGTAGGCCGTACCGGCTCGCGACCTGCAGCATCGATCGTTCGCAAGCCGTGCCTTCCTCGCCGCCTTCGCGAAAACCTGCTGACACGATGATGGCGCCACGCACGCCGCGCTCCCCGCAGTCCTCGAGCACGGCGGGCAGGGTATGCGGCGGGGTGGCGATGATCGCGACGTCCACCGTCTGCGGCAGTGAACGCACGTCAGGATAGGATGGCGCATCGCCGATGGTCGCGTGCCGCGGGTTGACGTAGAAGACGGGGCCACGAAAGCCACCTTCGCGCAGGTTCCGGCACAGGACCTCGCCGATCGAACCGGGCGTATCGCTCGCGCCGACTACGGCGACGGACGCGGGGCGCAGTACGGCCTCGATGCGTTTCGCAGTCATGGATTGAGTGTACTCTCGGGGGGAAGCAGAACTCGCAAGTGCTGGCCGCCAGCGTTTGCTGGATCATTGCAAGTCACCGCAACCGGAGCCGCCCATGGCCGTCGCCTTCGTGACTCATCCCCATTGTCGCCTGCATTGCATGGGTGACGACCATCCGGAACGACCGGCGCGGCTCGACGCGATCGAAGACGAACTCCACACACGTGGCCTGTACGACCTGCTGCTGCACCATGAGGCGCCGCGAGCCAGCGTCGAGGAACTGGTCCGCGTGCATCCGCTCGCCTACGTCGAGGACTTGTCCGACCGCTCGCCCGCCGCGGGCCTCGCGCGCATCGACCCAGACACCTGGATGTGCCCGGATACGTTCGAGGCCGCATTGCGTGCCGCAGGCGCCAACGTGCTGGCGACGGACCTGGTGCTGACGGGCGCGGCATTGCGCGCCTTCTGCAACGTGCGCCCGCCTGGTCACCACGCCGGGCGGACGACGGCGATGGGATTCTGCTTCTTCAACAACGTGGCGGTCGCGGCGCGCCACGCGCTCGACCACCACGGCCTCGAGCGCGTGGCGATCCTTGATTTCGACGTGCATCTGGGCAACGGTACCGAGGACATCTTCAGGGACGACGCGCGGGTCCTGCTCTGTTCCTCGTACCAGTACCCGCTGTGGCCCGACATGAATCCGCCGACGCGACCCGGTCGCGTCATCAATTGTCCGTTGCCACCCGGCAGCGGCAGCGATGCGTTCCGCGCGGCCGTGCAGCAGCACTGGCTGCCTGCGCTCGAGGCCTTTGCGCCGCAGTTGCTGCTGGTTTCCGCGGGCTTCGATGCCCACGTCGCCGACGACATGTCGCACCTGCGGTTCACGACGGCCGACTACGCGTGGGTGACGGAAGTTACCTGCGGCATCGCCGATCGACACGCGCAGGGACGCATCGTTTCGACGCTCGAAGGTGGTTACGACCTGCGCTCGCTCGCGGCGAGTGCGGCTGCGCACATTGAGAAACTCGTGCTCGCCTGAAGCAAGTTCGCGTTCATATCGGACACACGACTGGACTCGCGACGCTGCAGCACGCAGAATGCGGGCGCGCGCGTGGGTTTCACTCTGCGCGTTAGCTCCGCCGCGCTGTTACCACCAAGTCACAATCTTGCGGGTTCAGTCCACCAGCGCGGCGGGGCGACTTCCCCGGACCACATCGTCGTCATGAGCAACGCTGCGACGAGTGCGCGCGGATTCCGATCGTCGACGTGTTCCGCCGCTACTCGCGCCAGGACTTCCTGCAGCTGCAGTTGGTCGCGGTTATCACATCGCTGTCGCTGCTCGCCTGGCCGGTCCTCGGGCACCGTCCCGGCTGGTCCTTCGACGCTCGCGCAAACGTGACTCCGTCCCAAGGTGAGTACTTTCCGACTAGACGCGAATGATTCTCAATACTATATTGCCTCTCCGACCCACTCTGGAGTTGCTTCAGTCATGGCTTTTAGTAGCAGAATCATTGGTTTAGGCATACTGCTCGCGCTGAGTTCAGGGGCCTCGGCCGCCGAACCGGAGATCCGGCTCGTCCTGAAGGACCATCGATTCGATCCCTCTGAGGTCACGGCGCCCGCCGGCCAGAAGGTCCGGTTGGTGATCGAGAACCAGGACGCGACCCCCGAGGAATTCGAAAGCTACGCGCTCAACCGCGAAAAGATCGTGCCGGCTGGCGGCAAGATCATCGTTTACGTTGGCCCATTGCAACCCGGCCGGTACGAGTTCTTTGGCGAGTTCAACGCGAAGACCGCGCGCGGCTGGCTCGTGGTGCAACCGTGATTGGCGCGGCAATCATCGTCCTGCGCGAGGTTGTCGAAGCGGCGCTGATCATCGGCATCGTGCTCGCGGCGACGCAGAGCGTACCGCGCCGCGGCCGCTTCATCCTCGGTGGCGTCGCACTCGGCCTGCTCGGCGCGCTGCTGGTCGCTGCATTCGCCGGCACCATCGCCGGCGCGCTCGAAGGCATGGGCCAGGAAATCTTCAATGCCACCATCCTGCTCACCGCAACGGTGATGCTCGGCTGGCACAACGTCTGGATGAAGCGTCACGGCGCCGAGATCGCGCGCGACATGAAAGCCGTTGGCAGGGACGTCACCAGCGGCGAGAACTCGCTGGCCGCCCTGCTCGTCGTCGTTGGCCTCGCCGTGCTGCGCGAAGGCTCCGAGGTCGTGCTCTTTTTATACGGCATCGCCGCGGGAGGCGCCGCCACGGCCCCGATGCTGGCCGGTGGCCTGCTGGGGCTCGCGGGTGGTGTGGCCATCGGCGCCCTGCTCTATTTCGGCCTGCTCACGATTCCGACCCGCCACCTGTTTGCAGTGACCGGCGGGCTCTTGCTGCTGCTCGCGGCCGGTATGGCTGCGCAGGCTGCAGGTTTCCTCGTGCAGGCGGGCAAGCTCCCGGCGCTGGCCGACCCGATCTGGGATACGTCGGCCTGGCTGCCGGAGAACGGCATCGTTGGCCAGGTGCTGCATGCGTTGACGGGGTACGTCGATCGCCCGAGCGGCATGCAGGTCCTTTTCTTCCTTATGACTGGCGCAGGTATCGGAGTCCTGATGTATCGTTTCGATCGCACGCCGGCGCGATTGGCCTCGACCACTGCCGTCGTCGGCGCTATCTGCGTCCCAGCGCTGCTGCTATTCCTTGTACCCGCCACAGCACGGGCCGCGCACACGGTCTACTCGCCCGTGGTCGAAGAGGGCGAGCTGGCCATCGAGACGCGTGGCCATTACGACTTCGATTCGCGCGACGAAATGGACGGGGCACAGCAATACAAGGTCGACCTGGA
>JAPLSF010000138.1 GCA_026398785.1 Pseudomonadota bacterium
CATCCTGCCGGGCACCTCGCGCGATGCGGTGATCGAACTCGCGGCGGGTTGGCTGCCCGTCGAGATCCGCACGTTCAGCGTCGATGAGTTGCGCTCCGCGTCCGAAGTCTGGATCGCTTCCGCGGGTCGCGGCGTGCTGCCCGTCACCACGGTGGACGGCAAGGCCGTCGGCAACGGCGCGCCGGGCGCAACGTGGCTGTCGATGTATGCACGGCTGCAGCAGCACCTCGACACTATCGCCGCACGGCCGGCACTGGTAGACGCATGAGCGGTTCGCCTCCCGAACCCGCGGCAACGCTGCTCAAGTTCCCCACCGATTTTCCGGTGAAGATCATGGGCCAGGCATCGGACGATTTCCGCAGCCTCGTCATGGGGATCGTGACGCGGCATTTCGGCACGCTCGAACCGGACCGCATCGAAGAGCGGCCCAGCAGCAACGGCAAGTACCTGTCGATCACGGTGACGGTGGTCGCCACCAGCAAGGCCCAGCTCGACGCGCTCTACATGGAGCTCACGTCCTGCAGCCAGGTGCTCGTCGCGCTCTGACGCACCGCCTGCTCGCCGAACCCCAGCGCACGCAGCAACTGCGGCGCCAGCGCCTCACTCACCTCGCGTACGTCGGCAGGGCCGCCCAGCTCGCTGAGCTGCGTCATCTGCAGCCCCGCATAACCGCAGGGATTGATGCGCGCGAACGGTTCGAGGTCCATCGCGACGTTGAGGGCCAGCCCGTGGTACGAACGGCCGCGACGGATGCGCAGCCCGACGCTCGCCATCTTGCGCTCGCCGACATACACGCCGGGCGCGTCGCGCTTGCCATAGGCCTCGACGCCCCACTGCGCGACCGTCGCGACGATGGCGCGCTCGATGCCTTCGACGAGCCCACGCACGCCGAGTCCGAGCCGCGCCAGGTCCAGCAACGGATAGACGACGAGTTGCCCGGGCCCGTGGTAGGTCACCTGACCGCCGCGATCGATATCGACGACGGGAATGTCGCCAGGCGCGAGCAGGTGCACCGCCTTGGCGTTCATGCCCATCGTGAATACGGGCGGGTGCTCGAGAAACCAGATTTCGTCCGGTGTTGCGGCGGTGGCCTCGTCGGTGCGACGCTGCATGGCGCGCCACGTCGGCTCGTAATCGACGCGCCCGAACCAGCGCAGCGCGGGCAGCGCTACCGCCATGCGTTCTGCTGATTCAACCACGCCTGGCGAGCCCGCCTTCGGCGAGGCCAGCGTTGTTGCGGGCGAGCGCCTGTTCGGCCCGGTAACTGGAACGGACGAGCGGGCCCGATATGCACTCGACGAAGCCGAGTTCGAGCGCCTGCTGACGATACTGCTCGAACTCTTGCGGCGTGACGAAGCGCTCGACCGTCAGGTGATTGACGGTCGGGCGCAGGTACTGGCCGAGCGTGAGCAGGTCCACGCCCGCAGCGCGCAGGTCGCGCATTGTTTCGAGAATCTCAGCATCGGTTTCGCCGAGACCGAGCATCAGGCTGGTCTTCACCAGCACGTCGCCCTGCTCGCGACGATGCTGTCTGGCATGCGCGAGCACGGCCAGCGTCTGTTCGTAGGACGCGCGCGGATCACGCACGGGATGCGTCAGGCGACGCACGGTCTCGACGTTCTGCGCGAAGACGTCGAGCCCGCTGTCGACGACTGTCGCGACGTCGGTCATCACGCCCTGGAAGTCGGGCGTCAGCGCTTCGACCGCGGTTGCGGGATTGAGGCGCTTGATCTCGCGCACGCACGCAGCGAAGTGCGCGGCGCCGCCATCGGGCAGGTCATCGCGGTTCACCGACGTCAGCACGACGTACTTGAGTTGCATCAGCTGCACGGTGCGCGCGGCGTTCGCGGGTTCGTCGGCGTCGAGCCAGCCACGCGGGTTGCCAGTATCGACGGCGCAGAAGCGGCACGCGCGCGTGCAGACGTCGCCCAGCAACATGATCGTGGCAGTGCCCGCATTCCAGCACTCGCCGATGTTGGGGCACCTGGCTTCCTCGCAGACGGTGGCGAGGCGGTGCTCACGCACGATCTGCTTGACCGTTTCGAAGCCGCGACCGGCGGGCAGCGGTGCTCGCAGCCAACTGGGCTTGCGGCCAGCAGGCGTCACCGGCGCGCTCGACGCAGCGGCCTTGATGCCGTCACGGATCGCCGTAAACCCATGAATCGTATGGTATTTTTCACCGCTTGAGGCGGCGGGCTTGACGCCATGGACGACCGGAATGCCTTTAAACTGGCTCATAGGCGCGCATTGTACTTGCCGCGGTCGATTCAGCGCTGGGACAGGCGCGCGTTGAGTCCGGCGAGCCGCTCCGGCGTGCCGATGTCGAGCCAGTCGCCTTCGAACAACTCGACACTGACGCGCGAGTTGACGGCTGCGGCCCGCAGCAATGGCGCGAGCTTGAAGATGCCGTCTGCGCAGCCATTGAACAGCGACGGGTGATACACACCGAGTCCCGAGAACGTGCACTTCGGCAGCGCTGCGATCCTCGTCGCCACGGACGTGTCCGCCGCCATTCCCGGCACGGGTTCGACCATGCGCCCGGTGTCGAACGCGAAGTCGCCTTGGCGGTTGTGGTCCGGGTTCGGCACCAGCACCAGGTGCGCCTGGTCCCTGCCCGGCAACCCCTGTGAGAACTGCTCGCGCAGGTCCGCAAACGGGTACTGTATCCAGACGTCGCCGTTCAGCACCAGGAACGGCTCGACACCCATCGGGCACAGCAACGGCAATGCACGGAAGATGCCGCCGCCCGTCTCGAGCGGCTCGGGCCCTTCCTCGCTGTACGCAATGCGCAATCCATACCGTGAGCCATCGCCCAGCGTGGCGGGAAGCTGCTCGCCGAGCCACGACAGGTTGACGACGACTTCGCTGAACCCGGCCGTCGCCAGCGCATAGAGGTGATGTTCGATCAGCGCCATGCCGCCCACGTCGAGCAGGGGCTTCGGACGGCTGAACGTGAGCGGCCGCATGCGCTCGCCCTTCCCCGCCGCCAGGATCATGGCTTTCAACGTGCGTCGCCCTCGAGCCTGGCAATCACTGCGGGCAGGACACGCGTCCCGATCAGTTCGCCGAGTTCGATGAAATCCGCATGGCGGGCACACGAGTTCACCGCGTACTGCAGCGTGCGTGGGATGTCGGCCAGATACCCGGACTTGCCGTCCCGATGGAAGAGTCGCGCGAAGATGCCGCCGACCTTGAGGTGGCGCTGCACGCCCGTGAGGTCGAACCAGCGCAGGAACTGCGCGTCGTCACGGCCTGCCGCCAGCCCGGCTGCGACCGCGAGATGGCGGAACTGCAATGCCCAGTTGACGACGCGCTCCTGCGGCCAGGCGATGTAGCTGTCGCGCAGCAGCGAAACGAGGTCGTACGTGAGGGCACCGCGCACGGCGTCCTGGAAATCGATGATGCCGGGGTTGGCTGCGGGGCAGACCATCAGGTTGCGCGAGTGATAGTCACGATGCACGAATACCTGCGGCTGCTCGAACGCGTTGGCGACCAGCGCATCCATCCCCGCCTGCAGCACCTGCGCTTCGCGCGGGCTCAACTCCAGCGCCAGGTGCCGCTGCAGCAACCAGTCGGGAAACAGACTCATCTCGAAACGCAGCAGCTTCTCGTCGTACGGCGGCAGTTCCGCGGCGGCATGCGCGCCACGAGACTGGATCTGGACCAACGCTGCCAGCGCGTCGGCATACAGCGGATCGACCTGGCCCGGCTTGGTGAGTTCCGGCAGGTACATCGTCGTGCCGAGGTCGGTCAGCAGCAGGAACCCGTCGCGTTCCGAACGTTGCAGGATACGCGGCGCATGCACGCCGATGTCCTGCAGCATGGCGGCAACACGCAGGTATGGCCCGACGTCTTCCTTGCCGGGAGGCGCATCCATGACGATCAGCGCAGCCTGTCCCGCGCGCGTGACGCGGAAGTAGCGGCGGAAACTGGCGTCCGCGGATGCCGGTGCAATACCGTACTGGCGGAAACCGAGGTCCCGTTCGAGCCACTGGCGCAGCAGTTCAAGACGCGGATCGTCCTGGCCCGTGGCCGGCGAATGCGGGAGTGTGTCGTTCAAGCGGAGACCCCGGTAGGGCTGGAATACGGGCAGGCAATAGTCGGATGCGGTGATTCGCGCGCAATTATAATCGCGTGGATGACGACGCCGTGCGCTGGTTCCCCACGCCTGCAGCAGGCGCTGCAGGCCACCCTGCGGCGGGCGGCGGCCTGCGCATGGCTCGGAGCCGCGTCTGCCCATGCACAGGAACAGTCGCCGGAACAGCCGCCTGTCCCGGCACCCGCACAAACCGTGACAGTCGCCGAACCTGCACGCGGCGACCGGTGCGCCGTCCAATCCGTCATCGACCCGCGCATCGAGGAACTGCTCAAGGCCGATCCGGACGACCCGCAGATCCACGTCACGAGCGACACCGGCGAACTCGGCCGTGCCGGCGATGCCGAACTGCGTGGCAACGTGCAGATCCGCATGGGGCAGCGCCTGCTCACGGCCGACCAGGCCACGATCAATGCCGAGCAACGCAGCGTCGAACTGAACGGCGACATCGAATACCTCGACCCGCAGCTGCACCTGCGCGGCAAGGGCGGGGCTTTTCAGGAAGGCGGCGTGGGCAGTTTCGAGGGCGCCGAATTCGAACTGCGCGAGCAGTCGGTGCGGGGCGCGGCGGCGAATGCAAGATTCAGGCAATCCGGTCAAATCGGTCTCGAGGGCGTGCGCTACACGGCCTGCCCCCCGGGCAACGAGGACTGGAGCCTCGCCGCCGGCGCAATCGAGATCGACCAGAAAACCCTGATCGGCACCGGGCGCGACGTACGCATCGAATTCCTCGGCGTGCCGGTCTTCTACACGCCGTGGATCTCGTTTCCCGTCGGCGACCAGCGCAAGTCCGGCCTGCTGTTCCCAACGATCGGCAGCGGCAGCCGCACCGGCACGCAGATTGCCGTGCCCTATTACTGGAACCTGGCCGAGAACTACGACGCCACGCTCACCACGCGCTGGTATTCGTCGCGCGGCATCCGCCTCGATCCGGAGCTGCGCTACCTGAGTGACCGCAGCCGCAGCCAGCTCAACATCGAATACCTGGTCCATGACCAGGAAACCGGCGAAGCCCGCGGCGTCATCGACTGGCGCCACGTCACGCGCTTTGCGCCGCGCACCCGGCTGATGATCGATGCGACCGACGTGAGCGACAACGACTATTACGAGGATTTCGGCATCGGCTTCGAAGGCACCAGCGTTTCATTCGTGAATCGCTACGTCGAACTGCGCCACGACATGGCTGCCTGGTCCTTCAATGCCCGCGCGCAGGGCTACCAGGTCATCGACAGCACACTGGCGGCGGCCGACGAGCCCTACCGCATCGCGCCGCAGCTGACGGCACTCGGGCGCTGGCGCGATTTCGCCGGCGGCCTGTCGGGCTCCGTGTTCGCCGAAGCGACCAATTTCCAGCGCGATCTGGGCCCCCAGGGCGTCCGTCTCGACGCCGAACCTGCGCTCGAATGGCGCATCGACCGCAACGGCGGGTTTTTCGCCGCGGGCACGGGTTACCGTTATACGCAGTACCTGCTGAACGACGTCGCGCCGGGCGCAGACGATTCGCCGGATCGCTCGCTGCCGTCGGCCAGCCTCGACGCAGGATTCACGATGGAACGTGAGTCGGGATCGAAAGGCAACCGCATCCAGACGCTCGAGCCGCGGATGCTGTACCTGTACGTGCCGTACAAGAACCAGGACGACCTGCCCGTCTTCGATACCGGCATTCCCGACCTGAACCTCGTGCAGCTGTTCCGCACCAACCGCTACGTGGGCCCGGACCGGATCGGCGACGCGAATCAGGTGAGCGTCGGCGTCACTACCCGACTGCTCGACTCGAGCCGCGGGCGCCAGTACCTGAGCGCCACGCTCGGGCAGGCGTTCTACTTCCAGGATCCGCGCGTCACACTGCCGGACGAGCCCGTGCGTGACCGCTCGACCTCGGATGTCGTGGCCGAGGTCGAGCTCAACGCGTACAAGAACTGGAACGCACGCTTTGCCTACCAGTGGAACCCGGACGAGACCCAGGGCGAGCGTACCGAGACCTTCGTGCAGTTCAACCCATCGCCGGGTCGGGTGATCAACGCGGGCTACCGGTTCCGGCGCGACCTGCTCGAGCAAGTCGACGTGTCGGGCGCCTGGCCGATCAACAACCAGTGGCGCGGCTTCGCGCGCTTTGTTTACTCGCTGCAGGAAGACAAGACGCTGGACCAGTTCCTGGGAGTCGAGTATTCGTCCTGCTGCTGGGCCGTCCGCTTGGTCTCGCGACGCTTCGTCTCCAGCCGCTCGGGCGCCGCCGAAACGTCGATCGGCCTGCAGCTGGAACTGAAGGGTTTGTCCAGTGTCGGAGTGGACAACGAAGCTTTCCTGCGCGAAGCGATTCGGGGATACTCCTCGCCTGCGTCCGCACCCAGACCCTGAGATGCCTTTGAAATATAAGCAGTTTTTCGGCGTAGCCGTCCTGTTGCTCGCCGCCGTGGGCACCGTCCACGCCCAGTCCAAGGACCTGAGCTCCTCCGGCGTCCTGCTGGACCGGGTCGCCGCCATCGTCAACGACGGCCTGGTGCTCCGCAGCGACGTCGAAAAGCAGATGTCCACCGTCAGCGCGCGCATCCAGCAGTCGGGCCAGCAGCTGCCACCGCGCAACGTCCTGCGCCAGCAGGTGCTCGAGCGCCTGGTGCTGCAGGAACTGCAGATGCAGCGCGCCGAGCGCCTCGGCCTGAAGATCTCGGACGAGATGGTCAACAACGCACTGACCGAAGTCGCCGGGCGCAACAAGATCAAGTTCAGCGAGCTGCCGGCCACGCTCGAGGCCCAGGGCATCGATTATCGCGACTACCGCGACGAAGTCCGCCGCGAGATGACGCTGCAGGCGCTGCGCCAGCGCGACGTGCTCGCGCGCGTGTATGTGTCGCCGCGCGAAGTCGAGCAATGCATCGCGAAGCGCAAGGCGTCACCCAACGCCGACAACGAATTCAACCTTGCACACATCCTCGTCGCCATTCCGAGTGCGGCGGACGAGACACAGGTCGCCGAGCGCACGTCGCGTGCGCAGGCCGTTTACGAGCGCGCGAAAAAGAGCGAAGACTTCGCCCAGCTCGCGATTACCTACTCCGATTCCGGCACGGCGCTCGAAGGCGGCGCGCTCGGCTGGCGCAAGTCGGGGCAGTTACCCTCGTTCGTCGCCGACATCATCCCCACCCTGAAGGCCGGTGAAGTGACGGAGCCGATCCGCACGCCGAGCGGCCTCCACATCTTCAAGGTGCTCGAGATCCGCGGCGGCCAGGCACCGGCGCTCGTGGCCCAGGTGCACGCCCGGCACATCCTGATGAAGCCCACGGAAGTGATGGACGACGAGACCGTGCGCCAGAAGCTCACGCAGGTCCGGAATCGCATCCTGAAGGGTGAAAGCTTCGAGGCGATCGCCTCGGTCACGTCCGAAGACCCGGGTTCGGCTGCAACGGGCGGCGACCTCGGTTGGTCGGGCCCGGGCAGCTTCGTGCCCGAGTTCGAGCAGCAGCTCGATGCGCTCGCCGAAAACGAGATCAGCCCGCCCTTCCGCACGCAGTTCGGCTGGCACATCGTGCAGTTGCTCGGTCGCCGCACGTACGACGCGAGCGAGGACATGACGCGCAACCGTTGCGTCAGCCAGCTGCGCGAAGCACGTGCGGACGAAGAAACGGAAATCTGGCTGCGCCGGCTGCGCGACGAAGCGTTCGTCGAATACCGGATGTGAGCACCGGGGGCCGATTGCGCCGTGCCAGGGCGCTGCGCACCGTCGCCGTCACGACCGGCGAACCGGCAGGCATCGGCCCGGATCTCTGCACCGAACTGCTCGACACGGCGCCAGAGGGCTGCCGCGTCGTCCTGATCGGCGACCGCTCCCTGTTCGGCCGCGCGCGACCGCGCAGCGCCCGCCAGCTCAAACTGCCGGACTTCGACGCGATGAGCCGGCCACGTGCTGGCGTCGAACTCCTGCACGTGCCACTGGCGGAACCGGCACGGCCCGGCGTCCTGGCCACTGCAAACGCGCGTTACGTGCTCGAGACTCTGGACGCTGCCATCGGCGGCTGCGCAGCGAGTGCGTTCCAGGCGATCGTGACGGCGCCCGTGCAGAAATCGATCATCAACGAAGCCGGCGTCCCGTTCACCGGGCACACCGAGTACCTCGCTAAACGCACCGGCGTGCGCCTGCCCGTGATGCTGCTGGTCGGCGGCGGGTTGCGCGTAGCGCTCGCCACCACGCACCTGCCGTTGCGGAAAGTCAGCGCGGCCATCACGCCGTCGCGACTCGAGGCCGTGCTGCGCATCGTGGCAGGTGACCTGCAGGCGATGTTCGGAATACGCCTGCCGCGCCTGCTCGTGCTCGGCCTGAATCCGCACGCCGGCGAAGGCGGTCACCTCGGTCGCGAAGAAATCGAAGTGCTCGAGCCGGTTCTCGCGGCGCTCCGCAGCGACGGCCTCGATCTCGTCGGTCCCGTGCCGGCCGACACCGCGTTCGTGCCGCAGCGGCTCAAGGGCATCGACGCCGTCGTCGCCATGTTCCACGACCAGGGCCTGCCAGTGCTGAAGCACGCGAGCTTCGGCCACGCAGTCAACGTCACGCTCGGGCTGCCGCTCGTGCGCACGTCCGTCGATCACGGCACGGCGCTCGATCTTGCCGGCACGCGCAAGGCCGATCCCGGCAGCCTGCAGGCCGCGCTTGCGCTTGCGCTCGAGCTGAGCCAGCGCGCACGGCACCAGGCGTCGCATTGGTGAAGCACGGCCGCGCCAAGCAACGCTACGGGCAGCACTTCCTGCATGACCCCGGCACGATCGACAAGATCGTGCGCGCCATCGATCCTCGCCCCGGTGACCGGCTCGTGGAGGTAGGTCCCGGCCGTGGCGCGATCACGGCACCCGTCCTCGCCCTGGCGGGCAGGCTCGACGTCGTCGAGATCGATCGCGACGTCGTGCCGCCGCTGCAGGCGCACTGCCAGGGACGCGGTGAACTGCACGTGCACCTGGCAGACGCGCTCGAGTTCGATTTTCGCGCCTTGCGCGGCGACGGACCGCAGCTGCGCCTGATCGGCAACCTGCCGTACAACGTCTCGACACCGCTGCTCTTCCACTTCATCTCGCAGCTCGACGCCTTCGCCGACATGCACTTCATGCTGCAGAAGGAAGTGGTCGTGCGCATGGCGGCCGCGCCCGGTTCCGGCGACTACGGCCGGCTCACGGTGATGCTTGCGCCGCATGTCAAAGTGGAACGGCTGTTCGACATCGGCGCCGGCGCATTCAAGCCGGCACCCCAGGTCACCTCGACGTTTTTCGCGCTGACCCCACATACGGCGCCGCCGTTCGAGATCGCCGACCAGGCTGCGTTCGCAGGGGTGGTGGCGGCCGCTTTTTCGAAGCGCCGCAAGACCTTGCGCAATGCGCTGATGGGCCTGCTCGACGTGGAAGGGATCCTCGCCGCGGGCGTGGACCCCGGCGCGCGGGCCGAAACGCTCGCTCCGGCCCAGTTTGCCGCCCTGGCGGACCAATGGGTCGCCCGACGAGGGGACGCGCCCCGCGTTATTCCGGCAGAATGATTCCGGATTGGTGGCCCCTCCGGCGCCGCCTATAATCTTCCCTGGACCGCTTTTCGCACCGGAACCACGCGTTCCACGGAGCAAACCATGCGCGAATACAAGAAGATCCTGCTCGCTGTGGACGTCACCGAAGGCAGCGAACAGATCGCAGCACGGGCGCGTGACGTCGCCGAGCGTTACGGGGCCGAAGTCATCCTGCTGCACGTCGTGGAATACGTCCCCGTCGAACCGATGGGCGAGGCCTTGCTGCCGGCCGTGCAGATCGAAGGCGAGCTGATCGAGCGCGCCACGCGGCGGATCGCCGAACTCGCACAGAAGACCGGCCTCGAGCAGGCGGAGCGCATCGTGCAGGCCGGCAACATCAAGGCCGAGCTCGTGCGTATCGCAACGGACCGCGGCGTCGACCTGATCGTGCTCGGCAGCCGCGAACGGCACGGCCTGTCGATCATGTTCAACCAGACCGAAGCCGGCCCGCCTCGTGACCCGCCACTGGCTCATCACCGACGCCAACGGCAAGGTGCAGGAAGTGGTCGGCGACGGCGTCGTCGGCGAACAGCCGCACCTGCAGCCGGGCCAGGGGTTCCGGTATTCCAGCGGCGCCATCCTCGAGACGCCGGTCGGAGCGATGCAGGGCAAGTACCACATGGTCGCGGACGACGGCGAGCAGTTCGACGCACCGATCGCGCCGTTCCGGCTCGCGATGCCGGGCGTGCTGCACTGACGACGGCCCGATGGCCGTCTATGCGATCGGCGACGTCCAGGGCTGCAAGGACGAGCTGGACACCCTCCTCGACCGCCTGCAGTTCGACGCGTCACGCGATCGGCTCTGGTTCGTCGGCGACCTGGTCAATCGCGGCCCACGTTCGCTCGACACACTGCGCTTCGTCAAGTCACTCGGCGAGGCCGCCATCACCGTGCTGGGCAATCACGATCTGCACCTGCTCGCCCTGACGCGCGGCGGCGCAAGTTGGCGTGATGGCGATGAAGGATTGCGGCCCATCGTCGACGCGCCGGACGCCGACGAACTGCTCGACTGGCTGCAGACGCGCCCACTGCTGCATCACGACGCGCGCCTCGGCATCTCGCTGCTGCACGCGGGCTTGCCGCCGCAGTGGAACCTGCAGACGGCAGCGACCTGTGCGGGCGAGGTGCAGCGCAGGCTGCTCGGCGAAAAGGCCGGGCAGCTCTACGAGCGCATGTACGGTAACGAACCCGACATCTGGCGCGACGACCTCGACGGCTGGGATCGCATCCGCTTTACGGTCAACGCATTCACGCGGCTGCGCGTTTGCGATGCCGAGACGGGCCGCATGGCGCTCAAGTTCAAGGGCGCGCCTGCGACTGCGCCCAGGGGCATGCAGCCGTGGTTTCGCATTCCCTGGCGGAAATCCGCCGGTGAGCGCCTCGTCTTCGGGCACTGGTCCGCCATGGGTTACGTGAACGAGGATCACGTGCTCGGCCTCGACACGGGCTGCGTCTGGGGCGGCTCACTGACCGGGCAGCGCATCGACATGCCCGACGCCCAACCTGTGCGCGTGGCGAGCCACACCGGAGGACTGCCGCTCGACGACTGAGGCGCGGACCCGGCTTCAGGGCTTGGCGGGCTCGGCGACCGCTGCAGGCTGCGCGTGCAGCGATTCGAGCTTGAGGTGGACCGAACCGAACTGCGACATGCGCGGTATGCACGTCAGCGACGAACCGGGTGCCTCGCGAATTCCCAGCGGCTCCAGCACCTGCGGCAGCAATTGATCGAAGAGTTCGCAGTCGCCGTCGTTGATGTGATCGAGGCGCCGGCCTTCGAACTCGACGATCCGGCGTTCGGCCGGGAACTGCGCCGTCGCCACGTCGACCGTCGTCCCCTTGCGCTGGACCTTCGCGACCAGCTCGCGCTTCGACTTGTCAGCCTCGAGCTGCGCCAGCAATTCCGGCGTCGCCTCGGTGGGAACCGCCACCTTGATGCGTGCCGTCGGCATCAGCTGGACGCCACCGCCGTCGAGGCAGTTCACCTGCACCCAAGGCTCCGGGCGGGCGCCCAGCGCCGTCAGGATGTACTCGATCTTGTCGTCCAGACCGCCGCACGAGTAGTAGGTGCCGCGGCCGAAATAGGTGAACGTGAACTCGTGCTCCGTCCAGACCGCATTGACGGTCGGGGCGGCCCCGGCCGGGCTGGCGTCCGCTGCCGTCTGTGCCCCGGCAGGCGCCCCGACACCCGCCGCGGCGAATGCCAGCGCCAGCAGGGACGAACCGGTGCGGAGTCTGCGTCGCGTCATGGCGCCTAATTTATACTCGGACCATGCAGTCTTTGACACCGTTCAACCTCCGGCATTGGATCGACGAGCACCGGTCGGAACTGCGCCCGCCCGTCTGCAACAAGCAGGTGTTCGAACAGGGCGAGTTCATCATCATGGTGGTCGGCGGTCCGAACGCCCGCCACGACTACCACGACGACCCGGGCGAGGAATTCTTCTACCAGCTCGAAGGCGACATGCTGCTGCGAACAATCCAGGACGGGAGGCGCGTGGATATACCCATCCGCGAAGGCGAAGTGCTGCTGCTGCCCGCCCATGTACCGCACTCGCCGCAGCGCTTTGCCGATACCGTCGGGCTGGTCGTGGAGCGCAAGCGCCGCACCGGCGAAGCCGACGGCTTCCTCTGGTACTGCGAACGCTGCGACGCGCGCCTCTACGGCGAATACCTGCAGATCACCAACATCGAAACGCAACTGCCGCCGGTTTTCGAACGATTCTGGTCGAATCCCGAGCACACGGTCTGCCGTGCGTGCGGCACCTCACTGAGGAAGTGACCACTTGAACGGCCTGGAGTTCACTGCCGGCGGCCGGCGTTGGCGCGCCAACGTCACTGCGCCTGCGGATCTGGCCATCGTGCTCGAGTTCAATGGCGCACAACCGAGCTTCTTCGTCGACGCGCCGGCCTCGAGCGAACCCCTGCAGATCGGCGGTTTCACAGGCAGTGTCGCCAACGGTGCCAGCTGCAATTGCGCCGTGCATTCACTGGCCCCGCATTGCCACGGCACGCACACCGAATGCGTCGGGCACGTCACGCGCAGTCCAGTCACGATCGCGAGCCTGACGCCCGTGGCGCCTTGTGTCGCGCTGGTCGTCTCCGTCCGACCAGAGCCGTTGGGCGCGGCAGCGGCGGCCATACCGGGCGGTCACGCCGCCGCAGATGACCTGGTGATCCGCCGAGCCGCACTTGCAGCCGCGGCCTCGGCGTGGAGTGACGCCCCGTGCACGGCAGTGGTGATTCGCACGCTGCCGAACGGAGCCGACAAGCGGCACCGCGCCTATTCCGGGTCGCCGAGCCCAGCGCCGTATTTCCTGCCCGAAGCCATGCGGTGGCTGGTCGAGCGTGGGGTCGACTCGCTCGTGGTCGACCTGCCGAGCCTCGACCGCGCCGACGACGGCGGCCGGCTCGCCGCTCATCGCGAATACTGGGGACTGCCCCCGGGTTCCGACGACGCAGCGCATGCAACGCGTGGCCAGGCGCTCGTCACCGAACTCGCCTACGTGCCGGACTCGGTGCCTGACGGGTTGTACCTGCTCGACCTGCAGGTACCCGCCTTTGGCTCCGACGCTGCGCCGAGCCGTCCCGTGCTGTATCCATTGCTGTCGATTCCTGGAGACACGACATGAGGCTCGACCGGGAACACGCGCACGCGCTCGATGCCGGGGATGCGCTCGCGGCGTGGCGCGACCGCTTCATCCTGCCGCGCGATGCAGGCAGCGGCCGCGAACTCGTCTACCTGTGCGGACACTCGCTCGGCGCGCAACCCGTGCTGGCCGCGGAGTACGTCGAGGACGTGATGCGCGACTGGCGCTCACTCGGGGTCGAAGGACACTTCACCGGTCGTCACCCGTGGCTGTCGTACCACGAACCGCTCGCGCCTGCGCTGGCCATGCTGGTCGGGGCCGAGCCGGCCGAAGTCATCGCGATGAATACGCTGACGGCCAACCTGCACCTGCTGCTCGTGAGCTTCTACCGGCCGGCCGGCGCGCGCCGCGCGCTCCTGATGGAACGCTCGGCGTTTCCGTCGGATCGCCACGCCGTCGAATCGCAGGTTCGCTTTCATGGGCTCGATCCGGCGCACGACCTGATCGAGATCGCACCGCGCGATGGCGAGGACCTGCTGCGGACCGAAGACATCGTCGCGACGATCGAACGCGAGGGCGCACGGATCGCGACGGTCCTGTTGCCGGGCATCCAGTACCTGACGGGCCAGGTGCTCGACATCGAGGCAATCACGGCCGCGGGGCGAAAAGCAGGCTGCGTCGTCGGCTGGGACCTCGCGCATGCCGTCGGCAACGTGCCGGTCGCGCTGCACGATGCGGGCGCGGACTTCGCCGTGTGGTGCAACTACAAGTACCTGAATGGTGGCCCGGGTGCCGTGGGGGGTGCGTTCATCCACGCGCGCCACGCAACCGACGCGTCGTTGCCGCGCTTCGCCGGCTGGTGGGGCCACGACAAAGCCACGCGCTTCCTGATGGCGCCCGAGTTCAAGCCCAGCCCGGGCGCAGAAGGCTGGCAGCTCAGCAATCCGCCGATTCTTGCCATGGCGCCGCTGGCGGCTTCGCTGGAGCACTTTGCCGCGGCCGGCCTGCCGGCCCTGCGCCAGAAGTCGGTCGCATTGACAGGTTATTTCGAACGCCTCGTGCAGGCGCGTCTTGCGGGCAAGGTGGAGATCATCACGCCGTCCCAGCCTGATGCGCGTGGTGCAGCGTTGTCGTTGCGGCTGGTCGGACTCACGCGCGATCGTGCACGCGCTGTCTTCGATGGTCTGCGACAGCGTTCCATCCTGCCCGACTGGCGCGAGCCGGACGTGATCCGCGCCGCACCGGTACCCTTCTACAACCGATTCGACGACGTCTGGCGCTGCGTGGATGCGCTGCACGCGGAACTCGGGGCGTGAAGCGGCCCGTCACCATCCTCGGCGCCGGCCTGTCCGGCGCGCTGATGGCCATCTACCTCGCGCGGCAAGGCCGGCAGGTGCAGGTGTACGAACGCCGCCCGGACCTGCGCAAGGTCGACATGGACGCAGGCCGCTCGATCAACCTGGCGCTGGCGGATCGTGGCATCCATGCGCTGCGCTGGGCCGGCGTGTTCGAGGACGTCGAACCGCTGCTGATCCCGATGCAAGGCCGCACGCTGCACGCACCTGACGGTTCCCTCACGTTCGCGCCCTACGGCCAACGGCCTCACGAAGTCATTCACTCCGTCTCGCGGCCCGGCCTGAACCGCGTGCTGCTCGATCATGCGCAGCGCCGTTACGGCATCGAACCCCGCTTCCTGCAGGCAGCACGCACGCTCGATTTCGAGCGCGACGAACTCGTCATGCTCGACGAAGTCTCGGGCAACACGTACACGCAGCCGCTCGCACCGCTGATCGCCGCCGACGGCGCGGGTTCCATCGTGCGACGCGCGATGACCGGCCAGCTCGGCGTGCGCGTCGTCGAGGACATGCTCGAGCACGGCTACAAGGAACTCACGCTGCCGGCCGGGCGGGACGGCTCGCACCGCATCGAGCGCAATGCGCTGCACATCTGGCCGCGCGGCGGCTTCATGCTGATCGCACTGCCGAACATCGACGGCAGCTTCACGGTCACGCTGTTCCTTGCGCTGAAAGGCGGCGCGGAGAGCTTCGCCGCGCTCGACAGCCGCGCGGCCGTCGAGGCGTTCTTCGCCAGGCATTTCCAGGACGTCGTGCCGCTGATGCCGGGACTCGCCCGCGAATTCCTCGAGCATCCCGTCGGCCGCATGGGTACGGTCTACGCAGACGCGTGGTCAGCCGGCGAGGCCGCCGTGCTGCTCGGCGATGCGGCGCATGCAATCGTGCCGTTCCACGGTCAGGGCATGAATGCGTGCTTCGAGGACTGCTTCGAACTCGATCGCCTGCTTCGCTCAGCCGACGACTGGAAGTCGGCATTCGATAGGTTCTTCCGGTTGCGCAAGCCCGACACCGACGCGATCGCCGCGATGGCTCTCGAGAACTTCCTCGAGATGCGGGATACGGTCCGCGATCCCAAGTTCATGTTGCGCAAGGAACTGAGCTTCGAGCTCGAGCGGCGTCACCCGGAGCGCTTCATTCCGCGCTATTCGATGGTGATGTTCCACCACGAGATTCCCTACCGTGTCGCCTTCGAACGCGGGCGCGCGCAGTCAGACGTGCTGACACGCCTCACGACAACGGCAGATTCAGTGGCGGAAATCCCGACTGCGCAGATGGACGCGCTGGTGACCGAACTGCTCGATCCGCTGCCTGCCCCGCCCGTCGCTGCGCACTAGATCGCGATCGGCGCGCAGCAGGCCGGACTCCGGCTCGCGACTCAGGTAGATTACGAGTGACGCCGGAACGGTGCGCACGTTTCTGACCGCGCACACGATGCACCTGCGGGCCGGAGGTCGGATGACGAACGCAAGGGGTGGACGCACCGTCGCATTCATCGCAGCCGCGCTGGCTATGGCTGGCCCGGCATTTGCGGCGGATCCACCCGTCGCACAGCGGGCGTCGATTGCGGCGCCGCAGCCCGTTGCCTGCCTGTCCGGCACGAAGTCGAGCCGCGAGTATGCGTTCAACATGATGGGCAATCGCGCGGGTTACCAGACGGTCTGCCTGCAGGCGGACGGCACTCGTCTCGTCCACTTCGCATTCAATGATCGTGGACGTGGCCCTGCACTCACGTCGAAGATCGGGCTCGATGCACACGGCATTCCCGTCGCCATCGCGACGGACGGCAACGACTATTACAAGGGTCCGGTGGCGGAGCGCCTTACGCTGGCGGGCGGCACTGCCACGTGGACGAACAAGGTCGAAAAGGGTGCACAGCCCGTTGCAGCCGCGGCGTTCTATGTGAGTCAGTCCGGAGCGCCCGAGGAAATCGGCCTGCTCGCCCGCGCGCTGCGCGACACCCCCGGCGGGAAGCTGCCACTGCTGCCGCAGGGCGAGGCGAGTCTGCAGAAGTTGTCGCAGCTGAAGATCAGCAACGGCAATGCTTCGCGCCTGGTCGGCCTGTATTCGATCAGCGGCTTGGGATTCCAGCCCTCCAGTCTCTGGCTCGACCAGAATGGCGAGTTGTTCGCGACGTTCGACGGCTTTTCGACGCTCGTGCGCGAAGGCTGGCAGGACTCGCTTGCGGCCCTGCGCGTCGAACAGGACGCACAGGAGGCGCGACGTCGCACCGGGCAGGCAAGATCGCTGCGGCGCGCGCCGACCGGTCCGGTCGTGATCGAACACGCCAACCTGTTCGACGCCGAGCACATGACGATGCGTCCCGGCACCACCGTCATCTTCGCGCAGCAGCGTATCGTCGCCGTCGGTCCCGACGGTTCGCTGCCGATCCCAGAAGGTGCCGAGCACATCGATGCCGCGGGACGCGCACTGCTCCCCGGCCTCTGGGACATGCACACGCACCCGGACCTCGACGGCGGGCCGCTGTTCCTGGCCACCTTACCAGGGGCCGACCAATACGCTCGTCAGCGACGAGGCCGAAGCTCGCAAGGCCGTGCTGGCCATGAGCGCTGCCGGCTTCGGGCTGGTCAAGATCTACAGCTCGATGGACCCGAAGCTGGTGCCGGCCATCGCGGACGAGGCGCACAGGGCGGGCATGCGGGTCGGCGGTCACGTCCCCGCGTTCATGACAGCCGAACAGGCCGTGCTCGCCGGGTACGACGAGATCCAGCACATGAACATGGTGTTTCTGAACTTCCTGTTCGACAAGGTGCAGGACACGCGCACGCCCGCTCGGTTCACGGCCGTCGCGGAAAACGCGGCAACGATCGATCCGCAATCGGCACGCGTGCAGGCCTTCCTGCAGCTGCTCAAGCAACGCCACGTGACCCTCGACCCGACGCTGGGCGTATTCGAGAGCCTCTTCACCGATCGTCCGGGTGTGGTCGGTGCGGGACTCGCAGCCGTGGCCGATCGCATGCCTCCGCTGGTCAGGCGCAACCTGCTCGAGGGTGGCTTGCCAGTCCCTGACGGTGAGGACACGCGCTATCGCGAGGCGCTGCCGCAGATGCAGCGCATGCTGATGGCCGTGCGCAGCGCGGGTGTGCCCTTCGTCGCAGGCACCGATGCGATGCCCGGGTTCATGCTCCCGCGCGAGCTCGAACTCTACGTCGAGGCCGGCGT
>JAPLSF010000280.1 GCA_026398785.1 Pseudomonadota bacterium
CGCCACCGGCGCCTTGTCGGCCTCGCGGAGGATCTTGACCATCTGTTCTTCCGAAAATCGCGTCTTCTTCATGGCTCCCTCGTTCCCGTCGGGGCCATCTTCCCAAAGTATCAACTGGTACGGAAATCGACTAGCAGGTCACCTTCCTGGCCTTCCTGGCCTTCCTCACCCTTCCCTACTTCTTGCCCCGCTGCAGCCGCCCAATCAGCTCCCGCACGAACACCTTGTGGAAGCGCAGCTGGCAAGAGAGCGACGACTGCTCGAGCAGCGTCGCCGTCACTTTCAGCATGGTCACGGCGCTCTCGGCCTCGACGACCGTGTCACGGCGCGAGCCTTCGGCATAGCCGGCTTCACCGAAACAGCCGCCCGCGGGAACGCGACCGATGATGTCGCCACCGCGACTCAGGCGTACGGTCCCCGAAACCACGATGTAGAACCGGTCGTCGATGTCGCCCGGGCGCAGCACGGGTTCACCCGGCTGGCATTCGGTCCAGACCCCGGCGCGCATCACTTCGCGGATCTCGGCGTGCGAGAAATCGTGGAAGAAGCGCAGCTTGCGCATGACCGCAAAGCGTTCTTCGTCGTCGATTTCCGCCTGCGAAGCGCGCAGCTTCTGGTGCACGCGCGTGAGTTCGGCGGCGAACTCGGTGCCCGTGCGGTAGCGGTTGTTCGGTTCCTTCTGCAGCGCGCGCTTGACGACTTCCTCGAGTTCCTCGGGGATTTCGGGGCGGATGAGGCGCAGCGATTCGGCTTCCGACTGCACCACCTGGCGCAACAGCTTGCCGAGTGCGCCGGCACGGAACGGCCGCTGCCCGCACAGCATTTCGTACATGACCGCGCCGAGCGAGTACAGGTCGGAGCGCGCGTCGAGCTCGAGGCCCTGCACCTGCTCCGGCGACATGTAAGCGGGGCTGCCCGCAACGCCTTCGAGCCGCGAGACGTCGGAGTCCGCGACCAGGGCGATGCCGAAATCGACGATGCGCACGTCGCCTTCCTGCGTCAGCAGGATGTTCGACGGCTTGATGTCACGATGGACCACACCGCGCGAGTGCGCGTAATGCAAGGCCTTCGCGCACTTGTACATGATGGAGACGACCTGATCGATCGGCAGCAGGCTGCCGGGGCGGCAGTACGCGCTCAGCGTGCGTGCGCCGTGCACGTGCTCAGTGACGACGTAGCGGCGGCCGTCCTCCTCGCCCGCGTCGAAGATCGGCACGATGTTCGGGTGCTGCAGCTTGCCGACCATCTTCGCTTCGCCCATGAACATGCGGCGGGCGTTGCGGCTCTCGGCGTCGTCCCCGATCGTGGCGTGGTAGAGCTTGATCGCCACGTCGCGCCCGTAGAACGGGTCGTGCGACAGGTAGACCGTACCCGTGCTGCCGCGGCCCACCTCGTGCACGACGTAGTACTTGCCGATCCGGTCAGGCGTGCCCGACAGCGATTGCATCGTCAAGGTCTGCGTCTGGACGTGCGGATGCACGGGCGACGGCGCCTCGGGTCGATCAGCGGGAGTGGCTTTCGTCACGTGTACTTCTTGATGACCAACAACAGGGCGGCGGCCATTAGGGCTGCCATCACGTCGTCGAGCATAATTCCCAGCCCCCCGCGCATTCCGTGATCGACCTCCCGGATCGGCCAGGGTTTCCACACGTCGAACAACCGGAACAGACCGAACGCGAGTGCCATTCCCCACCAGGTCGGCGGCGCGGCCAGCAGGGTGAGCATCATCCCGGCCACCTCGTCCCACACGATGGCGGAATGGTCGTGCACGCCGAGCTTCCGCGCGCTTTCGCCGCAGATCCAGATCCCTGTGATGGTTACGACAACCGTCACCGTCAGGGCGAACCAGAAGCCGAAAGGCGCGACCGCGAGCCCGAACAGCAGGCCGACGATCGAGCCGAACGTGCCGGGCGCCACGGGGGCGAGTCCCGAGCCGAACCCCAGCGCGAGCAAGTGCACAGGATCGCGCAGCAACGATGCCGGGACCGGGATGCGGTCGCGCTTGTGACCGGAATCAGCAGGCGAAGTGGTCATAGCCTTTCCCGGCAACGTTCACGCGCGCGCCGTCGCGGCGGCACTCGACGCCCGCGCCTGGCACCATCGAGCCGATGCACTGCAGGCTGCAGCCACCGGCCTCAGAGAAGTGTGCGATGTGGCCGAAGTGATCCGCGGGCAGCGTGAACAGCAGTTCGTAATCGTCACCGCCGTGCAGCACCAGGCGCTCCTGTTCGGCCAACGGATAAGCCGCAAGTTCGGATGCCACCGGGAGACGCTCAAGGTCGATGCATGCACCCACGCCGCTCGAGCGCGCCAGCTTGCCAAGATCGCCGAGCAAACCATCGGAGACGTCCATCGCGGCCGTGGCGAACCCACGCAGTGCGCGCCCCAGGGCCAGTCGCGGTTCGGCACGCAGGAAACGGCGCACGCGCGCATCTTTCGACTCGAACGCTGCGCGGCCTGATTGCAGCTCCTCGAGTCCGGCCGCGGCCACACCCAGTCCGCCGGACACCACGATGAGATCGCCCGCCCGCGCGCCCGAGCGCAGCAGTGCCGCAGCGGGCGGCACGAATCCCAGCACTTCGATCGTGACGACGAGCGGGCCCGAGACCGTATCGCCCCCGACGAGCGCAACGCCGTGACGTTCGGCCAGCGCGTACAAGCCGTCCGCGAAGTCTGCGAGCCAGCGTTCGTCCGAGCGCGGCATCGACAGTGCAAGCAACGCCCAGGCCGGTTCGGCGCCCATGGCGGCCAGGTCGCTCAGATTCACGGCCAGCGCCTGGTGCCCGATCGCGTTGGCGGGCGTGCCAGGAAGGAAATGCCGCCCTTCGACGAGCGTATCCGTCGCGGCGACCAGGGCCTGGCCCGGAGGCGGCGTCAGCAATGCAGCGTCGTCACCGACGCCAAGCAGCACGTCGCTGCGCGGCGAACTGCGCGAGAAGTAGCGGGCGATGACGTCGAACTCACCGAGGGGCACGGGTGCTCCGGGGTTCGGAAGGTAGGGTTACTTGCCCGGCAAGCGGCGCGCTTTGGGCTGCTGCTCGGCTGCGCGCAACTGGCGCGCTGCGCGATCGAGAACTGCGTTGATGAACTTGTAGCCGTCGGTCGCGCCGAATTTCTTCGCCAGTTCGACGCACTCGTTCAGCACCACCTTGTAGGGCACTTCGACGTGCACACGGAGTTCTTCGACACCGAGCAGCAGCACCGCGTGCTCGACCGGATCGAGCTGCGCCACCGGCCGATCGAGCCACGCGCCGATCATCGCGTCGAGTGCCTCGGAACCTTCGACCACGCCCTGCAGCAGTTGCTGGAAGTATTCCGGGTCGACTTCCGTATAGCCTTCGTCGGACGTGTACTGGTTGCGCAGCTCAGGAAACGACTGACCGGTCATCTGCCACTGGTAGAGCGCCTGCAGCGCGAGACGGCGCGACAGGCTGCGCGCTCGTCCGGAGCGGTCGACGCGGGGTCGCGTCATTCTCAGACGTCCAGCCGGCGCATCAGGTTTGCCAGCTCGATCGCCACCAGGGCCGCGTCCGCACCCTTGTTGCCCGCCTTGGTGCCGGCTCGTTCCACCGCCTGCTCGATGGTGTCGGTCGTCAGGACACCGAACGCGATCGGCACGCCCGTATCGTCCGCTGCGCGCGCGAGACCCGAGGCACACTGACTGCAGACGTAATCGAAGTGCGGCGTGGCGCCGCGGATCACCGCGCCCAGGGCGACGATGGCGTCACAGCGCTTCGACGCCGCGACGCGTCGCGCGACGAAGGGCAGGTCGTAAGCCCCCGGGACGCGGATGATTTCGATCTGCTTTTCGCTGGCGCCGTGGCGCAACAGCGCATCCACCGCGCCGCGCACGAGATTCTCGACGATCGCGTCGTTGAAACGCGAGGCGATGATGGTGATGCGCAGGTCACGCGCGATGACGTCGCCATGCAAGGTGCGGATGTTGTCCATCTCGAGTCTGCTCCTCAGTCCACGTATTCGGCGACTTCGAGGCCGAACGCTGAAAGTCCATGCATCTGTTTCGGCGCGCTCAGCACGCGCATGCGGCGCACGCCGAGATCGCGGAGAATCTGCGCTCCGATGCCGTAGGTACGCAGCACCTGCGCACCGCGCGCCGGGCTCGCCGTCGCCGCCGCGGAATGGCTCGACCGTACGGCTTCGACGATCTCGAGCGGGCTCTCGTGCGGGCGCAACAGCACGACGATGCCGGAGCCTTCGCGCGCCACGCGTTCGATGGCGCCGCGCAGCGACCAGCTGTGCCCCTCTTCGATCGCGCCGACGAGGTCGCGCACCGTGTCCTTGAGGTGCACGCGCACCAGCGGCGCCTGCTCCGATGCCGGGTTGCCGAGGACCAGCGCGAGATGAACGGTGCTGTTGACGTGGTCTTCGTAGCAGACCAGGCGGAACGGGCCGAACTCGGTCGCAATCTGCCGCTCGGCGATGCGCTCGACCGAGCGTTCCTTCTCCAGCCGGTAGCGGATCAGGTCGGCGATCGTCCCGATCTTGAGCTTGTGCTCGCTCGCAAACCGCTCGAGGTCCGGCCGGCGCGCCATCGTGCCGTCGTCGTTCAGGATCTCGACGATGACGGCCGTCGGTTCGGCACCGGCCAGGCGCGCCAGGTCGCAACCCGCTTCCGTGTGACCGGCACGCGTCAGCACGCCACCAGGCTGCGCCATGAGCGGAAAGATGTGGCCGGGCTGTCGCAGGTCTTCTGCGCGGGCGCTCGCAGCGACCGCTGTCTGGATCGTGTGCGCGCGGTCGTAAGCCGAGATACCGGTTGTGACGCCTTCGGCGGCCTCGATCGACAAGGTGAAGTTCGTGCGCTGGTCTGCGTCGGTGTCGCTGACCATCAGCGGCAGGCGCAACTGGCGGCAACGGTCGCGAGTCAGCGTGAGGCAGATCAGGCCGCGACCGTACCGGGCCATGAAGTTGACGTCTTCGGGACGCACCTTGGTCGCGGCCATCACCAGGTCGCCCTCGTTCTCACGATCCTCGTCGTCCATGATCACGACCATCCGGCCCTGGCGGAGGTCATCGAGGATCTCGTCGATCGTGTTCAGGACATTCATGACAAAAAGTACCTAGGTCGTTGAATTATATAGTTTTTCATCAGACAACGACGACGCCAGATCCGCCTTCGCGGCGCGCAGTTTAACAGGGGGCGGGGCAGGAAGGCGGAACGGCCGGCGCGAGGCTCAATCCAGGTCGGGATGCATCATCCGCTCGACATAGCGCGCAATGATGTCGACCTCGAGGTTCACACGGCTGCCTGTCTGCAGGTCACCGAGCGTCGTGACCTCCAGCGTGTGCGGCACAAGGTTCACGTCGAAGCGATCGCCCCTGGCGCCGTTCACGGTGAGGCTGACGCCGTCGATGCAGATCGAACCCTTGCGGGCGACGTAGCGCGCCAGTTCGGGCGGCACCCGGAATACCATGCGCACCGAACGCGCATCGTCGTGGCGCGAGACCAACTCTCCCACCCCGTCCACGTGCCCGGTGACGTAGTGACCGCCCAGCGCCTGCCCGGCCAGCAGCGCCTTCTCCAGGTTCACCCGGCTGCCAACGACCCAGTGGCCGAGCGTCGTGAGCGCGAGCGTTTCGCGCGAGACGTCCGCTGCGAAACTCGAGGCGTCGAACCGGGTTGCCGTCAGGCAAATGCCGCTCACGGCGATGCTGCCGCCGAGCTCGATGTCGGCGAGCGACACTCCGGCTGAATCAAACACCAGGGTAACGTCGCCGCCGCGCGGCTCGATCGCACGCACCGTTCCGACGCCCTGCACGATTCCAGTGAACATCGAGGTCAGGTCTCCACCGGACGCAGCGTCAGCCGGAGGTCAGGTCCGACCCGTCGCACGTCGTGATAGGAATACTGCAGTCGCTTCGACAGCGCGCGCAGCGGTTGCGGCAGCACAAAGGAGGGCCGCGCCGTCTCGCCGAGAATCGTCGGCGCGACGTACAGCACGATTTCGTCAGCGAGTCCGGCCGCGAGGAAGCTGCCCGCGAGTCGCGGACCGGCCTCCACCAGCACCTCGTTGCATTCGAGTACGGCCAGGCGCCGCAGCGTCGCGTGCAG
>JAPLSF010000253.1 GCA_026398785.1 Pseudomonadota bacterium
GGCGGGCCTGCGCGCCGCGGCGCTCGCCGAAATTGGCAAGGTCGAGTGGACGCCGGGCTGGGGCGAGCAGCGCATCTACAGCATGATCGCCGGCCGTCCCGACTGGTGCATCTCGCGCCAGCGCATGTGGGGCGTGCCGCTGTCGCTGTTCACGCACAGGGAAACAGGCGAGCTGCATCCGCGCACGCCCGAGCTCGTGGACCAGGTGGCCGGCCTCGTCGCGAAGCATGGCATCGATGCCTGGTTCGATCTCGATCCGGCCACGCTGCTCGGCGCCGATGCGTCGAGCTACGAGAAGGTCACCGACATCATGGATGTCTGGTTCGACTCGGGCGTTTCGCACCATTGCGTGTCGCAGAGCCGGCCCGAAATCCTTTCGCCTGCCGACCTCTACCTCGAAGGCTCGGACCAGCATCGCGGCTGGTTCCACAGCTCTTTGCTGACCTCCGTCGCGCAGAAAGGCCACGCGCCCTACAAGGGCGTGCTCACCCACGGCTTCACCGTGGACGAGAAGGGCCGCAAGATGTCGAAGTCGCTCGGCAACGTCGTGCTGCCGCAGAAAGTGATGAGAACGCTCGGCGCCGACGTGCTGCGCCTGTGGGTTGCAGCCACCGATTACGCCAACGAAATCAGCGTTTCGGACGAGATCCTGAAGCGCACGTCGGATTCGTACCGTCGTGTCCGCAACACCGTGCGCTTCCTGCTCGGCAATCTCGCGGGCTTCGATCCCACGCGCGATGCGCTGCCGGTAGACCAGATGCTCGCGCTCGACTGCTGGGCGCTCGCCCGCACGCGCGAGCTGCAGCACGAAGTCGTCGCCTCCTATCGCAGCTACGACTTCCACGTCATCTACCAGAAGCTGCACAATTTCTGCGTCGTCGACCTGGGCGGCTTCTACCTCGACGTGCTCAAGGATCGTCTCTACACGACGCCGGCGATGGGCCCAGCGCGCCGTTCGGCGCAGACCGCGATGTACTGGATCGCCGAAGCGATGGTGCGCTGGCTGGCGCCGATCATGTCGTTCACGGCCGAAGAGATCTGGCGCTTCATGCCGGGTGAGCGCGCGGAATCGGTGTTTTTCACGACCTGGGCCGACCTCCCCGCGACGGGGGAGGCCGTGCAGGCGATCGACTGGCCGAAGGTGCTGGAGGCGCGTGCCGCCGTACTGCGTGAGCTCGAGCGCCTGCGCGTTGCCGAACAGATCGGTGCGCCGCTCGATGCCGAAGTGACGCTTTACGGCACGCCGGACTGGACCTCGGCGCTGCAGCCGCTCGGCGACGAACTGCGGTTCGTCCTGATCACGTCGGAGGCGAAGGTGGCGGACGCCGGCACTCGACCGCCCGCAGCCCTGGCAACGGATGGCGAGGGCAAGAGCGGGCTCTGGCTGCACGTCAGGCGCTCCGAGGCGCCGAAGTGCGCGCGCTGCTGGCACAAGCGGCCGGACGTCGGTACCGTGGCAGCCCATCCGGAGCTGTGCGGGCGTTGCGTGGCCAACCTCGATGGCCCGGGCGAGACCCGCCGGTACGCCTGAGACGGACAATGACGCGATGAACCCTTCGACGACACCCACTCCGCCGCCACCACCGCCCGGGAAGGCCACGCCCGTGGCGATCGGCCTCGCGACGCTCACCGGCCTGCGCATGCAGCGCACGCACCCCGCGGCCTGGCTGTGGCTGTCGGTGTTCGTTGTCGCCTTCGACCAGGCGACGAAGTTCCTGGTCAATCGTTTCCTCGATCTGTACGAGCGGGTTGAAGTGCTGCCGGTGCTGGACTTCACGCTGCTGCACAACACGGGCGCCGCGTTCAGCATCCTGGCCGACGCGTCGGGCTGGCAGCGTGGATTCTTCATCACTCTCGGGCTCGTCGTGAGTGCCGCACTCGTGGTCTGGCTCTGGCGGCTGCCGCGCGGCGAGAAGTTCCTGCCGCTGGCGCTGGCGCTGATCATCGGCGGCGCGCTCGGCAACGTGATCGACCGCGTGACGCACGGGTACGTGATCGATTTCATCCATGCGCACTGGGGCGCTGCCTACTTCCCCGCATTCAATATCGCCGACAGTGCGATCACCATCGGCGCGGCGCTGCTGATCCTGGATGCGTTCCGCGAGCGGCACGCCTAGCCGATGCGCATCCTGCTCGCCAATCCGCGCGGTTTCTGCGCCGGCGTCGACCGGGCGATCGACATCGTCGAGCGCGCGCTGGAGCTCTTCGGCGCACCGATCCATGTGCGGCACGAGGTCGTGCACAACAAGTTCGTCGTCGACCGGCTGCGCAGCCTGGGCGCCGTGTTCGTCGAGGAACTCGACGAGGTGCCCGACGGCGCCACGGTCATCTTCAGTGCCCACGGCGTTTCGAAGGCGGTGCAGGCCGAGGCGAAGCGCCGCGAC
>JAPLSF010000270.1 GCA_026398785.1 Pseudomonadota bacterium
ACCGTGCGCGCGCTCGCGGAGAAGGCCGGATTCAAATTTGCTGGGGCGTCTGAGGTCAACGCCAACCCGAAGGACACGACCGAATGGCAGGAAGGCGTGTGGACCTTGCCGCCGACGTTTGCCATGGGCGACAAGGACAAGTCGAAATACGCGGCCATCGGTGAAAGCGACCGCATGACGCTCAGGTTCGTGAAGCCGCAGGACTGACCAGACAACGAACTTCCGTCCCCCGGCACCCGCCCAGGAGCCCTGCATGATCACCCTGACCGTCAATGGCACCCGTCGCTCCTTCGACGGCGATCCCACGATGCCACTGCTCTGGTTCCTGCGTGACGAACTCGCGCTGACCGGGACCAAGTATGGCTGCGGCGTCGCACAGTGCGGCTCCTGCACGGTGCACGTGGCCGGGAAACCCGTCCGCGCCTGCCAGATGCTGATGTCCGAGCTCCAGGGCGCGGCGGTCACCACGATCGAAGGTCTGCACCCGACCGGCGAGCACCCGCTGCAAGTCGCCTGGCGCGAGATCGACGTGCCGCAGTGCGGGTTCTGCCAGCCCGGCCAAATCATGCAGGCCGCCGGTCTGCTGCAGCGCAAGCCGAAGCCAAGCGACGAGGACATCGACGCGGCGATGAACGGCCACATCTGCCGCTGCGGCACCTATCCACGCATTCGTGCGGCGATCAAGGCCGCGGCGGAGAAGAGCTCATGAGCGCGAACGAGTTCCTGCCGTGGGTGCGTCGTGCAGTCGCACCTCAGGCAGCGGCTGAGAAACCCACCCCACTCGATGCGACCCAGGAAATCACCGATCGACCGCAAGACCTGCAGCGCCGCACCTTGATCCAGCTCCTCGGGCTCGGTGGTCTCGTCATCGCATTCGGGCCCGGCGGCTTGCGTCGCCTCGAGGCCGCCGAGCTTGCGGCAGGCATCGCCGCCGACCCATGGTCGCCACATGTCTACGTGCGGGTCGCCGAAGATGGCATCGTCACGATCGTCTGCCACCGTTCGGAAATGGGCCAAGGCATCCGCACCACCATGCCGATGATCATCGCGGACGAAATGGAAGCCGACTGGGCCAGGTGCCGCGTCGAGCAGGCGGTGGGCGACCCGAAGTACGGCTCGCAGAACACTGACGGCTCCACGAGCATCCGTGACTTCCTGCAAAAATACCGCGAGGCCGGCGCGACGACGCGCACGCTCCTCGAAACGGCGGCGGCCAGGGACTGGGACGTTGGCGCAGCCGACGTGTTCGCACGGCAGCACGAGGTTGTGCACCGCCCCACCGGCCGCACGAAGTCGTTCGGTGCGCTCGTCAACACCGCACGCACGGTCGCAATGCCCGCACCGACGAGCGTGCGCATCAAGCGACCCGACGAGCGACGCTGGCAGGGCAAGAAGATGCCGTCGATCGACCTCGTGCCGATGACCACCGGCACTGCCGTCTACGGCGCCGACCTGACGCTGCCCGGCATGAAGTTCGCTGCAATCGCACGTCCGCCGGTCTGGGGCGGCAAGGCCCTGACGGTCGACGACACTGAGGCACGCAAGGTGCCTGGCGTCGAACGCATCGTGCGCATCCCGGAGACCCCGATCCCTGGTGCATTCCTGCCGCTCGGCGGCGTCGCCGTGATTGCGAAGAACACCTGGGCGGCATTCCGTGGGCGCGATGCGCTCAAGGTCACCTGGGACGCGGGCCAGAACGGTTCGCACGACTCGAAGACATACAAGGCGGTGCTCGAGGCGAGCATCCGCGCGCCGGGCAAGCCGGGCCGCACGAACGGCGATGTCGCAGCGACCCTTGCGGCCGCGAAGCGCAAGGTCAGCGCCGAGTACCACGTCCCGTACCTGTCGCACGCGCAAATGGAGCCGATGGCGGCGATTGCACGCGTGCAGGATGGCAAGGTCGAAGCCTGGGCACCGACGCAGTCCCCGAATGATGCGCGCAACACGATCGCCGAGTACCTCAAGGTCGACAAGGCCAACGTCACGGTGAATGTGACGCTGCTGGGCGGCGCGTTCGGCCGCAAGTCCAAGCCGGACTTCATCTGCGAGGCCGCCTACCTTGCGCGCGAGACCGGCGCCCCGGTGCGCGTGCAATGGAGCCGCGAGGACGACATGCGTCACTCGTACTATCACGCCGTCGCTGCTCATCGCTTCGAGGCCGCGCTCGATGACGCAGGCAAGGTCACTGCCTGGCTGCATCGATCGGCGTACCCATCGATCAGCGCGACCTTCGCACCGAACCTGGCCGGCCCCACTCCGGACGAGCTCACGAACGGCGCCAGCGACGTGCCGTGGGACGTGCCAAACATGAGCGTCGAAGTCTGCCCTGCCGTCGCGCACGCGCGGATCGGCTGGTACCGCAGCGTGAACGCGATCCATCACGGTTTCGCGATCGGTTCGTTCGTCGACGAACTCGCTCACGCCGCTGGCAAGGACCCGGCAGCCTTCCTGCTCGAACTGATCGGCGCTGACCGCAAGGTGGATCTGTCCAAAGGCGGGCTCGTCAGTGCGGGCGACACGTATTACGGCGCGCCCTGGGCGGATCACCCGCTCGACACCGCTCGTGCCCGTCGCGTGGTCGAGTCGGTGCTGCAGCGCAGCGGCTGGGGCACCCGGCTCCCGCGGGGCCGCGGGCGCGGCATCGCCATTCATCGCAGCTTCCTCTCCTACGTCGCGATGGTCGTCGAGGTCGAGGTTAGCCCGGACGGAATGGTGCGTGTGCCGCGCGCGACCGTCGCAGTCGATGCCGGCTACGTCGCGAATCCCGATCGCGCAAAGTCGCAGATGGAAGGCGCGCTCATCATGGGGATGAGCAACACGCTCTACAGCGCGATCACGTTCGCCGAGGGCAAAGTGCAACAGTCGAATTACAGCGACTACGGAGTGACCCGCATGCGGGCGTCACCGCACGTCGTGGACGTGCATGTGGTCGAGAGCGAGGGATTGCCAGGCGGCATCGGCGAGCCGGGCGTGCCGCCCTCCGGCGCGGCGATTGCGAATGCGATCTTCGCAGCGACAGGCGTGCGCGTGCGCGAACTGCCGGTGGGGCGTCAGCTCGACGGTTGGGAGGTCATGGCAAGCGACAAGGGACGCGCCGTAGCGGGGTGAAATGCGATCGCGGCCGCGACAATGAATGCACCGGGCGTGACACTGTTCGACACGCCCATTGGCCGCTGCGGGCTCGCCTGGCGAGCGCAGGGAATCGCTGGTGTGCAGCTACCGGAAGCAGCCGGTGTGGAACGCGCACGGCTATTGCGCCGGTTCCCGGATGCACTTGAAAGCCAGCCGCCCCTGGTCGTCGTCGACGCTATCGCCAGTATCGTCCTGCACCTTGCGGGCGGGTTGCCCGACCTCGGCTCCATCGAGCTCGACATGACAGGCGTGCAGATGTTCGACCGCCGCGTTTATGAAATCGCCCGCGCTATTCCGCGGGGGCAGACACGATCCTACGGCGAGATTGCCGCCGAGCTCGGCGACCCGGGTGCCGCACGCGCGGTGGGGCAGGCTCTGGGCCGAAACCCGTTTCCGATCATCGTCCCGTGCCATCGTGTGCTCGCCGCCGCGGGTCGACCCGGCGGCTTCTCTGCGCACGGTGGCGTCGCGACCAAGCTGCGTCTGCTCGCGATCGAGGGCGCTCCCGGGAACGCGGAGTTCGACTTCTAGGGCGTCGCGCGACGGGTACACTGGGGCCGCATCGTGGCCGCCGGCGAGCGCTAGGTCGAGGCCGGAGCCACGTGGATCGGGCATTTGACCGGGCACGCACGGGCCATACCTACAACCTGTCCTGGTCATGGAAGCTGATCCTGGATTTCTTCGACGCACACTCTCACCCGACGGCTGGCACGGACATGAAGCCATGACTTATGCGACCAGAACGCGCTTGCGTGTGGCCGCACTGCTGCTTTCACTCGCGGCCTGGGGCGCACAGGCCGCCGAGCCATCGGCGCCCCGCTACGGCATGGAGCTGCAAGAGGCCTGGATCACGCTGCCCGACGGCGTGCGCCTCGCGGCTGATCTCTACGTTCCCACTGGCGCGGCTGCGGACGCGAAGTTTCCGGTACTGCTCGAATACCTCCCCTACCGCAAGACCGAGGGACGCGGGCGCAACTGGCCGCTCTACTCGTACTTCGTGCAACGCGGGTACGTGATTGCGCGAGTGGATATCCGTGGCACGGGCAACAGCGAAGGCACGCTCGTGCCCTACGAGTACTCCGATATCGAACTCGACGACGGCGAAGCGGTCATCGACTGGCTCTCGCAGCAGCCATGGTCGACGGGCGCGGTGGGAATGTTCGGTATCTCGTGGGGCGGGTTCAATTCCATTCAGATGGCGGGACGGCATCCGCCGGCACTGAAGGCTTTCGTCGCTGTGGATGCCACCGACGACCTCTACCAGGAGGACGTCCACTACATGGACGGCATCATGCATCTCGATTCCTGGGAGATGAGCCAGGACCTGGACAACGCACGTCCCGGCGCGCCGGCGTATGTGATGGACGAGGCCTACTTCAGGGACCGCTTCGACACGCCACCCTGGATGCTGACCTGGAAGCGCGAGCAGCGCGACGGGCCGTTCTGGGACCGCGCTTCGTGGCGCGACCGCGAGCAGCAGATCACAGTGCCTGGCTTTCATATCGGCGGTTGGTACGACGGCTACCGCGACGTGATCCCACGCATGCTCGAGCACGCCGGCGGACCGGTGAAGGCCATGATCGGGCCCTGGTCACACGCCTTTCCGCACGATCCATACCCCAAGCCCGGCATGGAGTGGCGCCACGAGGCCGTGCGCTGGTTCGATCACTGGCTGAAGGGTGTCGACACCGGCATCATGCGCGAGCCGCGCTTCGCCGTGTACGTGCGCGACTGGCACGCACCGGGGCCGTACCTCGACACCGCACCGGGGCACTGGCGCTGGGAAGACGGCTGGCCGATCGCGCGCATCCGCGACCGGGTGCTGAACCTGCGGGACGATCACACGCTGGGTACCGCCGACGCCGCAAGCAGCACGCACCGGCTGCGCTACACGGCTGGCACCGGCATCGAGGCCGGCGGCCCCGTGATGTGGTGGGGCGACGTCGCGCACGACCAGCGTCCTACCGACGCCTTCAGCCTCGTCTACGACTCAGCGCCGCTGACGGAGGCCCTCGAGATCCTGGGACTGCCGCGTGCACAACTGCGCGTGAGCGCAGACGCTCCGCGCGCGAACTGGTTCGTGCGCATTTCGGATGTCGCGCCCGACGGCGCCGTGACTCAGGTGGCGGGCGCCGGTTTCAATGGCAACCATCGGCAGTCCGCACGCTCCCCCGAGTTGCTGACGCCCGGCGAGGAGTTCCCGCTCGACATCGAGATGCACTTCACTTCATGGGTGTTCCCGCAAGGGCACCGCATCCGCGTGGCAGTGAACAACGCGCAATGGCCGATGATGTGGCCGTCGCCGCACCCGATGACGACGACGCTTGCGATCGGTGGACCAGACGGCGCGCGCGTCGTCCTGCCCGTGGTGCCGAAATCGACTCGCCCTGCCCCGAGCTTCCTGCCGCCGGAAGCGAGTCCGCACATGCCGGGTTTCGAGCCGCTCGACAGCGGCACGCCCTCCGGCTACGGCGAAATCTCCGAGGTGAAGCGCAATCCGCAGACGGGCACCGTCACCGCGGTCGCGACCAACACCGGCAGCGAACGACACCCCTGGGGCATCGAGCGCTACGAGGAGCGGATCGAACACAGCACCTCGGACGCGCACCCCGAGAACACCTCGATGACCGGTACGCACCGCATGGAGGTGGACCTGCCCGACCGCAAACTGAAGTGGGAGGCGAAGCTGGTCTTCCGCAGTGACCTCGAGGCCTACTACTACGAGTACGAGCGGCGCGTTTACGAGAACGGCAAGCTGCTGCGGGAGAAGCGCTGGACGCAGCGCTTTCCGCGCGATCCCTGAAACAACTGGCCTGTCCGTTCAGCGCAGCGACACTGTGCCCCGGCCAGCGAATGATTCCTGCCGTGCCGGCGCGAGTGGCGAGCCGTACGCTTGCCTCACCGCGCCTGCCGTGGCTGCACCAGTCAGTCCCAGAGCGAGACGATGTGACCGATGTTGGCCGCAACTCGACCCGCATGGACTTCGCTCCACGTCGCCGCCGCATCCGCGGCGCCGCGCGATTGCTGCACATGCAGCCAATCGGAACTCCACGCGATGAAGCCACTGAGCGCCGTGACGACTCGCTCCTGATAGCCGCGCGGACCCCAGTCCTGCACGCGCTTCTTGACCTGCGTCGGCGCGAAGAAGAACACCGGCTTCGGCCCCGGCATCCCCGACACGCGTGCAGGGGCTTCGTGATGGCTGCGGCCAATGGCCATCGAATGTTTCAGCTGGTCACCGAAGTGCGCGTGCACCGACGCCAGCACCGGTCCGCTGCCGGCCATGTCGATCGATACGATCGGCGTGCCCGGCGGAATGGCTGCCACGTCGTCATAGGTGACCACTTCGTCATAGCAACCGAGCGCATGCGTGAAGGCATGGTTGCGCGAAGAGGTCACGCCGATGACTTCGATCCCGGCACGCGCATCTGCGCAGTGCGCAAAGCCTATCGCCGTTTTGCTCGATGCGGACAACACCAGCACGCGTCGCGCACCGAACCAGTCGCTATCGGCGAAGAAATCCTCGGCAAGCCAACCGGTGAGGAACAGCCCGCGCAGCAACGCGTGGCGATCCTCCGCGTCGGTCCCTGCCTGGTAGAGCGTGTCGCGGGTCGTCGCCGTGTAAGCCCGATACACGGGAGCGTGGGCGGCTCGATGCGGCCCTTCGTCACGCAACCCGTCCGTACTTGGCGTGACGGTCATGTCGACGTAACGGGACATCGGATACCAGCCGTAGTAGCGCCCACCGGTCGATACGTCGGGGTGCCGTGACTCGACCACCTCTGCCCAGCCCATGGCCGGCACGCAACCCCAGCCCGGCTCGCCGGTCGGAAAGAAGTCCCAGTAGCCGAGGGTGTCGCCGGTCGTGGCGTAGGTCACCGTGTTTGCGGTGAGCGCAAAACGCTCGACCCGCAAGCGCACCTGGCCGGGAGCGAGGGGTGGCATCTCTACCTCCGTCACCCTTGTTTCGCCGTGCGAGCCGCGGTTGACCTGCAGCGTGACGTTGCGTGATGTCATCATGGCTTCCCCCGGTTGAGACGGGACTATAGCCGACGATGGTCGACCCAGGCGGCTTCACGGAGTAGCTTAAGGCGAACCGCCCTTGGATAATCACCGGTTCGCCAATCGAGCGAGACAAGGAGCCCCCACGCCGGGGCCCGCGGGAGAAGCAGGATGAGACCGACGCTGAATATCATCAGCCCCGAGTTGTGCGCCAAGGTGGTCACGGAGGCCAAGCGCATCCTCGCCGAAACGGGCATCGACATCCGCGGGCCCGGGATGCGCAAGCGCCTGCTCGACCACGGCTTGAAGACCACGGCGGACGGCACCCGCGTCCTGTTCCCGCCGGAGATCGTCGATCGCGCGATCGCGACGGCCCCCAGGTCGTTCACGCTCTATGACCGTGAAGGCCGACCCCACGCGGAACTGGGCGGCAACAACGTCCACTACGTGCCCGGCTCGAGCGGCCTGAAGATTCTCGATCATCGCACCGGCGAGACACGCCTCTCGAACTCGACCGACTTCATCGAATATGCCCGGCTCTGCGACGGGCTCGAGCACATCGCCTACCTGGCGACCGCGTTCTCGACCAACAAGGACATCGAGTCGCAGGTGTCGGACGCGTGGCGCCTGTACATGCTGCTCACGACGTCGAAGAAGCCGATGGTCTCCGGGGCGTTCACCGAGCACGGCGTGCCGCGCATGCGCGACATGCTGCAGCTGTTCCGCCGCGACCGGGCCGACCTGCTCGCGAAGCCGATGTCGATCTTCACGATCACCGCGACCGGCAACTTCCGCTACGGCGAGGACTCGTGCCAGAACATGCTCGACTGCGTCGAGGCCGGCATCCCCGTCGAGATCGTGCCCGTCACGCTGATGGGACTGATCGCGCCGGTCACACTCGTGGGCGCGCTGGTGTTCCACGTGGCCGACGTGCTCACCGGCATCACGATGGCGCAGATCGTCCGTCCCGGCGCACCCGTGCTGTTCGGCGGTGCTCCGGCGACGTTCCACATGAAGTCCGCGAGCTCGCCGATGGCCGCGATCGAAGCGCAGCATTTGAACGTGGCGTATGTCGCGGTGGCCAAGTCGCTGGGCCTGCCGACCCAGGCCTACATGGCGCTGAGCGACGGCAAGTTTCTCGATGCGCAGGCCGGCGGGGAGACCTTCAGCAGCGCGCTGCTCGCCGCGATCGCCGGCGTCAATTCGGTCTCGGGCCCGGGCATGCTGGACTTCGTGCTGACGTTCAGCCTGCCGAAGCTCGTGTTCGACAACGAGGTGTGCGGCCAGTGCCTGCACTTCGTTCGCGACCTGGGCGTGATCGACGACCTGCCCTCGCAGCAACTGGTGGATGACGTGATCGCCAACGATCACCTGATCACGTCGCCGCACACACTGAAGCACTGGCCGCAGGAACTGTACCTGACGGATGCCGTCATCGATCGCGAGAACCGCGAGACCTGGCAGAAAGCCGGATCCAAGGAGCTTTACCAGCGCGCGTGCGACGAAGTCGAAAATCGCCTGCAGTCGTACACGCCGATTGCGACCGATGCAGCCGCCGATGCGGAGATGCGCCGCATGATCGTCGCCGGCATGACGGCCGAAGCGCCGTTGCCGGAACTGCCGCCTCTGCCGGCAGGCGGCCCGCGAGAAACGATGCGTGCGCGGCGTCCCAATCGGCGGCGTGCGTCCTGACGCTGGCGTGGCCAGGCCTGCTCACGGCAGGCCGACTCGACCGCGTCGCTTGCCACAATGGCACCCGGGGCGGCATCATCGAGCCGCCGCTCCATCCCGGACACCGCAATCTGTGACCTGAATCAAGGTCCTGGCTGCGCGCCCTCACGTGTTGGAGCGCCCGGGCTGCAGTATCTCCCCCATTCTGTCCATGGGCGGCGCCGAAAGGCAGTTCACCTTGCACTCGATCACGACGACGAAGCCGCCCGTTGCACCGGCGCGCGCGAGCGGCCTGCCTATCGGCGCATTGCTGGTGCTGGGGTTCGCGCTGGTGATTGGCGCGTTCACCGCCGCCAGCGTCGTGTCGCTGCGCAGCACCCGCGGCGCGACGGCAGATCTCGAGAGGATGCAGCAGCAGTTCGAGCCATTGTCACGCAGCGTGCGTGACCTCGGCGACGGCGTGGCGACCTTCGATCGGTCGGTGCTCGCTTACCTCCGGGCAGACACGCGCGACAGGCACGCGGCGACCGTCGCAGCTGCGGCACGCCTGTCAGGTGCGGCGAGTCAGATGCTCGACGTTGATGCTGACGATGCAGCCCCGCCGGTGGGCCCGCTGCTGCAGCGCATCGCCGATCACGAGGCCCAGGGCTTCGGACTGTTGAACATGCAGGACGAGCGCCGGCGTGCCATCGCCGACCTCGAGTCCGCTTTCGCCGCGCTGGATCGTCGCGTCAGGAGTGCCGGCGGGTCCGGCATCGTGGTCGGCGACAACCTCCTGGCGCGGCCGTCGCTTGCGGAGTTGGCACGCGCCGTGGAAGCCGCCCGTCACGACGTGTTGAGCGAACTGACCCGTGGCGGCAGTTTCAGTGCCGGCCCCAATGACGGCGAATCGCGCTTGCGCCAGACGATCGCAAGCCACCGTGCCGAACTCGCGGTCTCGCCAGGCGGTAACTGGCTCGCCATGCAGACAGAGGACTTCAACCAGGCAGTCAAACTGCGGCGGCAGGCTCTCCGACTCGGCGCCGAGATCGAAGCACGGCAGGCGACGTTCGCAGCGGAAGGCGACGCACTCGCGGTCCACATCCGTGACAACGTGGAGGCGCCTGCCTGGCGCGCGTTCACCGCCGCAGCCGCAGGCGCCCAGCAGGCTGTCGCGCAATCCGAGCAGACGATCCGGACCGCGACCTTCAAGGCGATTCTGCTGGCGCTGCTCGCGCTCGCCGCGACCGCGTGGGCAATCACCTGGCCCGTCCGTCGACTGACCGCCGGGGCTCGCCGCCTGGCCGCGGGAGACCTGGCGACGCGCGTGCTGCGCGGCGGCGCCCGCGAGCTGGACGAACTCGCCAACGCGTTCAATCACATGGCCGGCGAGCTTGCTGACGCAGAGCGCGCGGTCAAGACTTACCAGGCACACCTCGAGCACCGCGTCGAGGAACGCACGCTGCAGCTGCGACACCTTGCCGAGCACGACCCGCTCACCAACCTGCCGAACCGGCGCCAGCTGTTCCAGCGCCTGAACGATATGCTGGCTGCCACCGGCACGGAGGAGCCGGTGGCGTCGCACATCGCGGTACTGTTCCTCGACCTCGACAATTTCAAGACCGTCAACGACACGCTAGGCCACGAATTCGGCGACCGGGTACTTACCGAAATCGGGGAGCGCCTGCGCGATGTCGCCGGCGAATCCGGATTCATCGCGCGACTGGGAGGCGACGAGTTCACGCTCGTGTTCGCCTACTCGGGCGACTCCACCGAGGTCGAGCGACACGCCGAGCACCTGGTCGCAAGCTTCCAGCGGCCGCTGCTCATCGATCGGCGCGAAGTGTGTGTCGGCGTGAGCTGCGGCGTCGCCATGTTCCCCGAACATGGTTGCGATGCGACGTCGCTGCTGCGTGCGGCGGATGTCGCGCTGTTCCGCGCCAAGGAACTGGGCCGCAACCGCCTGTGCGTCCACGACCCTTCGATGCTCGTGCAGGCGTCGAATCGCTTCCGCGTCGAGCAGGCGCTGCGCAAGGCCATCGAGGGCGGCGAGCTCGTGCTCCACTACCAGCCCCAGGTGTGCCTGGGCAGGCGGCGCACCATCGCCGTAGAGGCGCTACTGCGCTGGAGACGCAGCGACGACCAGATCGTCGCGGCCGGCGAGTTCATCGAAATTGCCGAACAGTCCGGCCTGATGCTCGATCTGAACGACTGGATCCTGGAAACGGCGGCCGAGGCCGTGAGCCGTTGGCGGCGCGAAGGCTGGCCCGATGCACGCGTGGCCATCAATGTGTCGGCACAGCAGTTCCTGGCCGGCAATTTTCCGATCGACATCGAGCGTCTGCTCGCCCGGCATGGATTGCCGCCCGAAGCGATCGAACTCGAACTGACGGAGACAATGCTGCAGACCGGCGCCGTGACCGTCGAGGCATTGCACGGCCTGCGCCTGCTCAACGTCGACACCGCACTCGACGATTTCGGCACGGGCTTTTCGTCGCTGACTTCCATCGAGCGGCTGCCGCTCAGCCGGGTCAAGCTCGACCGCAGCGTGATTGCAGGAGTCGACAGCAACCCACGCTCGGCTGCGATCGTGCACTCGATCATCGGCCTCTGCCGCAACCTCGGGCTGCAGGTGACGATCGAGGGCGTGGAGCGCGCTGCCCAGCTCGACTTCCTCGCCGCTTGCGGTGAAGTCTCGGTCCAGGGCTTTCTGGTTGCCAGGCCGGTCGAGGCGTCCGCAATCATCGACATGGTCCGCTACACCCGCGGTCATCTGGATTCGCTCCTGGAAGCAGCGGCACGGGAACGCGTTGCAACCATCGACGACGACTTCGCGGGTTCCGTCCGCACGCTGCGGCGCAACCGGTGGTAACCGCGCCAGCGAACGAGAGGTCCATGAAACTTGCAGCCATGCTGATGGCCGCGTGCACACTGCTGCTGGGTGCGTGCGCGTCGAAGATGAGCAAGGACGAATGCCGCAACGTCGACTGGCGCACCGTGGGTTACGAAGACGGCGTTGCCGGGCTGCCGGGTGATCGCATCGGCGAACACCGTCGCGCTTGCGCCGAATACGGCGTCACTCCGGACCTGAATGCCTACCTCGCCGGACGCACGGCCGGTCTCAGGGAGTACTGCCAGCCGCACAACGGGTACCGCGCAGGCGTCAACGGCTACACGTACTACGACACCTGCCCCGCCGATCTCGCCGGGCAGTTCGAGAAAGCCTACGACGAGGGGCGTGCGCTTTATGTAAGGGAACGACGCGTCACCGACGCCGAAGAGCGGATTGAAGAGAAGCGCCGGGAAATTCGCCGGCTCGAGGACCGTGTTGCGGAATCGGCGTTCGACGTGATCGATGCGACCTCGACGGTCGAGCAGCGCACCGCAGCTGTGCTCGACACCAAGCAGGCCGCAGAGCGCATAGGCCAGCTCAAGACGGAGATCACCGAACTCGAGAAGGAGCGCGCCCGTTACCAGGCGGAGCTCGACGCGTATCGCAAGACCGTCGCCCCAAGGTAGTGCGAGCTAGGCGCTGCTCTCCGCCGCTTCCGGCAGTGCGAATCAACCGAGGCTGCGGTCCAGACGACGACCAGCGACCGGGCCGCGTCGAGTTCACGTGAAATCAGCCCGTCGAATTCCTCACCCGGCGCGATCTCCGGATCCCACCAGACGGACCAGCCTTCGGCCTCGAGGGCCGCCACCAGCGGCGCGACGCGGACCTTGTCTTGCCTGGAACAGGAGATGAAGATGTCGGCCAATGGTTTACCCCATTATTTTCCGCGACATTGACACAGACCCGTGGCGCGACCGTCGACGAAGCCTGCATCGACTTCGCCAACGGCGCTGATTCCCCGACCACGCACGGCAGGAACATGAACCCATGACAGCCTTGGATCTCGCCTTTGTCCGCTCGCAATTTCCCGCTTTTGCCGAACCCAGCCTCGCCGGGTTCGCGCACTTCGAGAACGCGGGTGGCTCGTTCGCCTGCGGGCAGGTGATAGCTGCATTGAATCGCTTTTATCGCGAGACAAAAGTGCAGCCGTACTACGCGTTTGAGCCTTCGGCCAGTGCCGGTGCGGAAATGGACCGCGCCAGAGAGCGCATGGCTGCATGGCTCAACGTGGCCACGGACGAACTGCATTTCGGTCCGTCGACATCGCAGAACACGTACGTGCTCGCACAGGCGTTTCGACGGCACCTGCAGCGCGGCGACGAAGTGATCGTGACGAACCAGGACCACGAAGCGAACATCGGGGCCTGGAGTCGGCTGCAGGACGATGGCATCGTCGTGCGGACATGGCAGGTGGGCCCGACCGGCGAGTTGCGTGTCGCCGATCTCGAAGCGCTGCTCGGCGCGCGCACGCGCGTCGTCGCCTTCACGCACTGCTCGAACGTCGTAGGTACGATCCACCCCGTGCGAGGGATCACCGATCTCGTGCATCGCGCCGGCGCGCTGGCGATCGTGGACGGCGTCTCGTTCTGCCCGCACGGCCTGCCGGACGTCGCTGCGCTCGGCGCGGACATCTATCTGTTCTCGCTCTACAAGGTGTATGGCCCGCATCTTGGCGCGATGTACGTGCGGGCGGGGCTTGCCGCCGAACTGCCGTCGCAGGCGCACTTCTTCAAGGCCGACGCGCTTGCGGGACGCTTCACGCCGGCGGGGTCGGATCACGCGCAGGTGGCGGCGGTGAACGGCGTGGTCGACTACATGGAGGCCGTGGCCGCACGACAGGGTCACGTGGAGAAGCCATTGCAGGCACGGGCTGCGGCGGTCCGGCAGGTGTTTCGCGACCAGGAGACCCGACTGCTGCAGCCCCTGCTCGATTTCCTCGTCAGCCGCGACAAGGTCCGCCTGATCGGCTCGGTTGACGCGGCCGCACGCGCGTCGACGATTGCCTTCAAGGTGGCGGGCACGGCTTCGGCGACGATTGCGGCGCGGCTCGCGGCACTCGACATCGGCGTCGGTGCAGGGAATTTCTACGCCTATCGCCTGCTGCAGGCGCTGGGCATCGACACCACCGACGGCGTGGTGCGCGCCTCGTTCGTGCATTACACGTCGCCGGAAGATGTCGCTCGGCTGATCGCGGCCCTGCGACCGTTGCTGTAGTGAGCCAACGGTCATGCCATGATCGTACGAGCATGACGAAACTTATTGCGCAACCCCTCCTCCTCGCACTGCTCATCGCAGCCGTGCACGCCGGCCCTGCGCACGCAGCCGTATCCGTGATCGTCGGACCGACCCCGATCCCCGACGGCGAAGCAGCGGCGGCACGCGACATCACCGTGATGAACGAGAGACTGGCCTTCGCACTCGCCGTCGAAAGCCCCGTCCCGTATGGCGTGCCGCGCGGCGCGCTCATCGACATCGGACCCGTCGTAGGCGGTCAGCCTGAACGCGACCGTGTCGTCTTCGCCGACTTCATCCCGAATAACTGGTCGGCGTGGCCGAACACCTACCAGAAGGTGGACATCGTCGAGCGCGGTCCGCAGCAGGTCGTCCTGAAAGCGACGCGCGACTGGGGCAAGGTCACGGTCACGACCACGTACACGCTCCGTTCCAATGCGGACCGGATCGAGATGCAGACTGTCATGACCAATGGCGGCGACGCGCCGCTGGCCGATCTGCTGTCGGGCCAGACGCTGTGGCCCAGCGCCGGCTATTTTTTCGGTGTCCCCGGTCTCGGCGAACTGCAGGAAGGCAGGTCGACCGCAGCGCTGGCCGACCGCGCCGTCGCCTACGACGAAAACTGGAGCATCGCTCTGCATGCGCCGTACATGAACTTCGTCGGCTCGCGCTCGAAGGACTTGTTCCTGCAGCACACGCTGCAGCCTGGTCAGTCACGCACGTTCGACGCATGGCTGCAGGTCGGTCCGCGTGGCGACCTGAGTCCGGTCGTTGCCGCCGAGATCGAGCGTGGCCACTTGCCGGCGGGCATGCTGCGCGGCTCCGTCAAGACTCGTGACGGCAAGCCGGTAAGTGAACCGGTGGTCGTCGTGTCGAAGCAAGGCACCCCGTACGCATGGAGTTTCGGTCACGACGGTGGCTACGAGGTGCCGTTACCTACAGGCGATTACGAGATCTACGCGACGGGCAAGGGATATTCGCAGGGCAAACGGGTGCCGGTGACGATCACCGCGAACAACGTAATGATGTCAGATTTCGCCGACGTCGAACCGCCTGGCCAGGTCGACTTCACCGTCGTCGATGCACGCACGGCGCAACCCCTGGACGCGCGCATCGGCATCACCGCAGGCCAGCGGCAGCTGGTCGAATTTCTCGGCCGCAACACGTTTTTCACCGAACTCGACCGCAAGGGCCGGCTGCAGGCCGCGATGGCGCCCGGCGGCTACAGCTTCACGGTCTCGTCGGGGGGCGGTGTCCTCGGTCCGAACCAGGTGGTGACGCTCGACGTGCGGCCGGGCCAGACCGCGACGGCGAAGGTGGCGCTCACGCGGTTGTTCGATCCGCCCGCGAGCGGCTGGTATTCGGCTGACCTGCACCATCACGCGGATCAGGCCGAAGGCGTCACTCCGCCTGAATTCCTGGCGCGTTCACAGCTTGCAGCCGGGCTCGATCTGCTGTTCGTCAGCGACCACGAGTCCACTGCCAACCACGCCCCGCTGCAAAAGATTGCCGATGCGCGCGGCGTGCCGTTCATTCCGTCGCTCGAATTGTCACCGTCGTGGGGACACTTCAATGCGTGGCCGCTCAAGCCGGGCCAGAAACTGGCGATCGACACGGCGACGGCCACCATCGACGATGTGCTCGGTGAGGCGCGTCGCCAGGGCGCGCTCGTCGTGCAGTCGAATCATCCGTTCATTCCTTACGGCTACCTCGCGAACCTCTCCGCCGGACTGGTACCGGGCGGCTTCAATCC
>JAPLSF010000049.1 GCA_026398785.1 Pseudomonadota bacterium
CACGTCCTTGCGATGCCCGATCCTGTAGATCGTGACGTAGCTCGCCTTGTCGTCGATCGCGTAGACGATTCGATAGTTGCCCTGTCGAACGCGATAGCGGTCGTCGTATCCGGCTAGCTTCTCCGAGCCGTTTGGACGGGGGTCCCCTGAGAGGTCATGAATCTTCCCGATGATTCGCAGGCGGTCCCGTTTAGACCCGACAGCTTCCAACTCCTTCCCTGCGGAAGGCTTGATGAAGAGGCTATAGAGCGCCACGTTGCTTCATGCCTCGCACGAAGCTATCGAACGACACGCTGCGCTCACGCTTGCGCTTGTCAAAGGCCGCCAGATCAATGGCGTCTTCAGCGAGAGACGCTCTAACTGCTTCATTTACCATGTCCGAGATGGACTGGTCGTTTGCTGCGGCGCGCAAACGCAAGGCCTTGTGGACCTCGGGGTCGAAGTAGACGGTTGCGCGCTTGAGTGTACTCATCGGCCGATTATGACGCTATGACGTCATAGCGTCAATGTGACGTTTTAAGAGCCGCATGACTTTCAATTGAACGACATGCCTGTCGGTTCAATTCCCCGATGTCGGTGTAATGTTTCTTGTCTGGCCATGCTCGCGCAGTGCAAGCGGCCGAGCCAGACGTGAAATTCGGCATCTGCCCTCACCACCCCCTCGCCACTGCAAACGCGGGACCGGTTGCTGAACAGTCGTAACCCCCCGACTGCGATCGCTACTGCACGGTCCACACGGACAATCCGTGAGCGTTGGCAGAATCGCCACAGGCGGGCCCGAAGGGCGGGATCCATGGGTGACCCGCATTGCGGCGAACGCTTGCACATGAATGTGCTGGCCGGTCCGCAGCGAGGCACGACGCCGGACACGGGAAAGAGGCGGCCCTGAGCAAGAGCTCGCTTCACTACAAAGCGGCCGTTCAACAACTGAATTCAGCTGCCCCGGCGTGCAGGAAAAGTCTGATTCAGGGCTGTCCTTGTCCTCGCTCGCAGCGCGTCGACTGTCGATCCCGCTCGTTGTTCGACTTGTTCGACTGGGGCAAGAACCGCTCCCGGATGCGGGAACTCAAGATATGCTTCGATCAGCGAGGCTGCCTGTGATCGCGCGAGATTCGAAACGGATGACGAACCCGATGCCACGACCCAACCCGGTTTGCGCGTTTCCAGACTGATGTCCGAGCTTCCCGACTGGATCCGTCTGGCGCGCCAGCAGTGGCGCTGGCAAGGCCAGGTGCGCCCACCCTTTGCCACGACACCGGGGCCGGGCCAGACATCGGTCTGGGACTTCCCGCGCCCGCCGCGCTTGGCGCCGGACACGCGCGAAGTGGTGGTGCGCTGGGGTGATGTCGAAGTGGCGCGCACGCGGCGCGCCCTGCTCGTGCTGGAGACCGCCCACCCGCCGAGCGTGTACCTGCCGTGGGACGACGTGGCCCGGCATCTCTTGCAGCCGGCTGCCGGTAGCTCGTTCTGTGAATGGAAAGGGCCGGCGCGTTACTGGACTTTGGTACAGGGCGATCGGCGCCTGCCACGCGTGGCCTGGAGCTACCCGCAGCCGCTGGCCGGTGCCGAAGCGCTGGCGGCGTGCGTGGCGTTCTATCCGGCGGCGCTGGATTGCCGTGTCGATGGCGCGGTCGTCACGCCACAGCCCGGTGGCTTCTACGGCGGCTGGATCACGCCCGAGTTGGTCGGCCCGTTCAAGGGCGAGCCCGGCAGCGAGGACTGGTAGCGACTGCTTT
>JAPLSF010000230.1 GCA_026398785.1 Pseudomonadota bacterium
GTTGATCACCGCGTCGAGCGCCAGGTGACGCGCCTTGCTCGGCGCTCCCTGCTCGTCGGTGTGGCGCAGCAGCACGTGCAGGAACTCGTGGCACAGCAGCGCCTTGACGTGCTCGTCCGTGCGGCAGTGCTGCTCGATGAACTCAAGGTTGATCAGCAGCCGGGGCTGCGGCTCGTTGGTCACCGCCAGCGTCGGCACGGTTGAAGTGAACTCGATCGCCAGGATCTTGAGCACCGCGCGGATCGCAAATGGGTTCTCGTCCATCAGCTCGTGCATCAGGGCACGCACCTGCATCGCGTTCATGCGTAGAACCCCGCCGGTTCGTACAGCTCAACGCGGCGCGTCAGGCTCGCGCGCGTCCACAGCACGGGACGCGACGGGTCGTACTGCCAGGCGGTGCACAGCCCGAGCAGCAGCGCCTGCTGCAGGATCGACTCGTCGCTGCCGCGGGCGACCTGCACGCCCCAGCGGGCGTCGGGCACGGTGCGGACCAGCAGTGGCGTGGCTGGAGCCTTGAAGCGCTCGCGCAACAGCTCGGCGTCGTCGAGGCTGTCAACCGGCGTCCAACTTTGACCAGCAACCGGCGTCCAAAATTGACCAGGGGTTTCGGGCCTATTGGCGCTTCTTGAACCGGTAACTGTCGTTGCCGGTTTCGATGATGTCGCAGCGGTGGGTGAGTCGATCCAGCAGTGCCGTCGTCATCTTGGCGTCGCCAAAGACGTTGCTCCATTCCCCGAACGACAGGTTCGTGGTCACGATCAGCGAGACGCGTTCGTAGAGCTTGCTGATCAGGTGGAACAGCAGCGCGCCACCGTCGTGCGCGAACGGCAGGTAACCCAGTTCATCGAGCACGATCGCGTTCTGGTTGAGCAGCCGGTTGGCGAGGCGCCCGGCGCGGCCCTCGCGCTTTTCGGCATCGAGTTGGTTGACCAGATCAACGACGCTGTAGAACCGCGCACGCTGGCCCTTCAAGACCACCTCGCGGGCGAGGGCCGTGGCCAGGTGCGTCTTGCCAGTGCCCGTGCCGCCGACGAACACGACGTTGCGTGCGGTCTTCAGGTACTCGCCGGTGTGGAGCTGGCGGACCTGCGTCTCGTTGACTGTCGATTCCTGGAAGTTGAAGCTGTCCAAGTCCCGCGGCATCGGGAAGTTCGCGAGTCGCAGCTGGTACTGGTACGAGCGCGCCTGGCGATCGGCGATCTCCGCCTGCAGCAGCTGCTCGAGCCAGCGGGTGGGCGCGAGCTTCTTCTGGCTCAACGCCGTCAGGCTGTCCTCCAGCGCGTTCGCCATGCCGCGCAGGCGCAGTGTCTTCATCCGTTCGATCAGTTGTTCTTGCACCGTCATACTCCTAGGTTGGATCAACAGGAACGATCTTCGCCGGCCATACGCGCAGCAGCTGGTTGTACCGCTCGCAGTTGGCGGCGGGCTCCACGGCGAGCTTCAGTGCGTCGGGCACCTGCAGCGACGGCAACCGCGGCGGTGCCGCCGCCCGATGCAAACAGGCGTCGCTGACGGCCTCGAGGCCGTAGAGCGCGACCATCGACAGGATGTCGACGAACTGGCGATCACCGTCCGCGTGCCGAGCCAAGCGCTCGCGTAGCCGCGTCATCGAGCCCGGCAGGTTCCAGTCCTTGAACGGCGCGCCATTACGCAGCGCACCGGGCTTGCGCGCGAGTGCCGCGACGTAGTGCCAGGGGTTGTAGAGCGTTTGCCCTCGGTCGAAGCAGCGCGGATGCTCGCCGGCGATCTCACCGCCGCAGACGATGACGATCCGCTCGGCGTACGCACGCACCGTCGCGACCTGCCGCACGAAGCGCGACTCGACGCTGTAGCGGTTGCGGTCGAAGCCGACCAGGCAGGTCGTCGAGACGAGCCCTGACTTCTCCGCGTAGCCGTCGAACGGGATCGGCATCGCGCGTAAGTCCGCGCGTTCCTCGTCCCAGACCTCGATAACCTTGCGCTGCGTCT
>JAPLSF010000132.1 GCA_026398785.1 Pseudomonadota bacterium
GACCTCCATGCCCTTCCGCGCGGCTTCATCGACGCGGGGATCGGCGTAGCCGAGGATCGCCGGGCCGTAGCCGAGGCGGTAGTCGACGTATTCGTTGTCGTCGATGTCGGTCACGCGCGCGCCGCGGCCATGCTTGACGTAAATCGTCCGTTCCTCGCCCCAGAAACGGAAGTTCGAGGCCACGCCGAGTGGCAGGCGCTTGACCGCCTGCTGGTAGTGCGCGTTGCTCTTGGTCAGGTTTCGAGCCATGTCACGGTCCCCCACCGGCGTGCAAAGTTCACGGCTGGCCGTCCGCGCCGGTCCCGCAGTCGGCAACGTCGCCTATATGATCATATAAACGCATCCTTGAGAAGCCGCTCGTATTAATTAGGTCTTGCTCGACACCCTGACTTGCCAAGCCCTGATGTCGAGGCGTAGATTAAACGACCGTATAATTTGTCGTTGACCCGCCTGCCTCCGGAGACGCCAGATGACGAGCTCTGCCGCCGACCGCAGCGACCGCCGCAATGCGGTGTCCGCGCCCGCGCGGGCGATGCCCGCCTGGATCTACAACCACCCCGAGATGACGCGGCTCGAGATCGAACGGATCCTGCTGCCGAGCTGGCAGATGCTTTGCCACGTCAGCCAGCTCAGGCAGGCTGGCGATTACGTCACCCTCGACATCGGCCGGGAGAGTGTCGTCGGCCTGCGCGATCGCGACGGCGTGATCCGGGCTTTCCATAACGTCTGCCGTCATCGCGGCGCGCGTCTGCTCGACGGCGACGGTGTGTGCGCGGGCCCCATCACGTGCCCGTACCACGGCTGGTCGTACCGCCATGATGGCGCGCTGCTGGGGGTAGCGGCACGGGAAACCTTCCCCGGACTCGACCGGTCCGAACACGGGTTGCGCCCGGTCAAGGTGGACATCGCATTCGGGTTCGTCTTCATCGCATTGACCGGCGATCCACCGCCGGTCTCCAGGACGTGGGGCGCGCTGGCGGATGAATTCATGCCCTATCGCTTCGAGGACATGGTGCCGCTCACGCCCATTACGACCGAGACCTGGAACGTCGACTGGAAGATCGCGATGGACAACTACCTGGAGTCGTATCACGTCCCGATCGGGCATCCGGGCCTGTACCGCATGTTCACGCCGGATTACGACGACCAGGCGGGTGTCCCGGGCGTGGCACGCGGCGTGAGCTGGTTTCGAGAGCAGTTGTCACCGCGGTGGGCCGAACGCAAGTACCAGCAGCTCGTCGGCCAGGCCACCGGGCACCTGCCCGAGGCCAATCGTCGCTGCTGGCGCTTTTACAGCATGCTGCCGAACCTCGGTATCGACGTCTTTCCCGAGCAGATGGATTTCTTCCAGGTGCTGCCGGCGGGGCCCGGCAAGTGCACTATTCGCGGTGGGGTCTACGGTTTGCCGGACTCCAGTCGCGCGACGAAGGTCGTACGTTACCTGGGCCAGAGGATCAACCAGCAGGTCAACGGCGAGGACGAGTGGCTGTGCGCGCGCGTGCAGCGCGGGCTGGCCTCGAGCAGTTACACGCCCGGTCCGTTGTCGGAACTCGAGGGCTGGATGCGCGAGTTCCACGACCTGCTGCGCGAACGCATCCCGGAGACTCGGCAGCCGCAGGCGCCCGCGCGGTTCGCGTGAACTCAGCGGTGCATCAATAGTCGGCGTCGAGCAGCATGCGGCGGAATGCCGCCGTTGCCGGTGACGGCGCCACACTGGCATCCACCTCGTAGTCCGGATCGGCCTCCCCTTGCTGCGTCGACGCGGCAATCGCCAGCTCGCGCTCGAGCTGCACTCGCATCAGGCTGCGTGCGCGTTCTTCGCCAGCCAACGCCTGCGGGTCTGCAGCAGGTGCCGCGTACTCGAACTGCTGCACGCGGCTGCGGCCGGCACCGGCCGGCAGTACCTGCAGGATGGACAAGGCGCCCGGGCGCTGCTCGACGAGCATGTTGGGCCGCAGGAATTGTCGGCGCCATGGACTGGTCGTTGCGCCGGGTGGGCGAGATTCGAGCAGCTGCAGCATGACGATCTTCCAGTCCGCCTCGACCGGCCACGGCGAACCTGCGGCATCCGGCAACGGCAGGTAATCGCTTGCTGCGCCGATACCTGCGAGGTCCGGCTCCGGCCAGGGGCGAGCCGCCGCCGGCGACCGTACGAAGATCAGTCCGTGGGAACGGTACACCTCGAACTGCAGCAGCCCTGCGCCCTCATGCGACCCGACTGGACGGCCGTCGAGCCCGTAGGACAGCCCATGCAATGCGCAGGCGATGCTGGCATCGGCGAACCGTCCGCGGCGCGTGGATACGAGCGCGTGTGGCAGGCTGCGGCAGGCGTTGCGAAATGCTCGCACCGTGCCTGCGGCATCCCGCACGACGAGCACGCGGGTGTCGGCGAGATCGAGCGCGACATAGTCGCCGCTCCCGGGAATCTCCTGCTCATGGCCGGCGAATTGCCAGGCGCCGCGGAAGAACTTCTCCCGCTCCTCGAGCGGGTCGCCGTGCATCCCGCGAATCACCCGGCCTGCGCCGGCACCTTCGTCCAGCGCGGCAAACTCGCGCGGAAACACTGAACGCAAGTACGCCATGCAGCGGCGCCGGGCGAGTGCACGGTCGATGTTGGCCTCTTCCTCGAAGGCGAATCCCTGCCACAGCATTTCGAGGACGCCGATCAGCCCCAGGGCCACGGCCTCGCTGTCCAGGTGCCGCCGCCCGCTCGACACAATCATGCGGTCGACCAGGTCGTGAACGAGCGCGGCGAAATTCGCGTCCTTCTGCCCGCAAATGGCCAGATACTCCTGGCGTGCGCTCGCCTCGCCCCAGAACGCGTACCAGACTGCGACTTTGCGCGGGCTGGCGATTTCCGGGTCGAGATACAACTCGACCAGCCGCTGCAGCGCCAGCGCGGGTTGACCGCGCAAGGCTACGACGGGAGTCACGACCCGGTCCTCGAATTCGGTGGCGAGAAACTGCAACGACGCCACCAGCATCGCCGCCTTGGACCGGAAATAGAACCGCACGATGCCGGGCGACAACTTAGCGATCGCCACGACCCTGGCCACGGTGGTGCCGGTCGGGCCATAGAGATGAAGCGCGGTGATGCAGGCGTCGATCAGGCGCTGGCGCTGCCGGATCGGCAGCGGTTGACGGAGGACCTCCTGGTCGGCAGTTACCGCCTTCTTTTTCTTTTTCACGCTGCGCGTCATCGCGAGGCTCATGTGCCGGTCGTGATCCGCGTCCATACCCGGGTTCGAACACGTTGCGTCGCCAGGTCCATCTCTTCGGTCGTGTACAGGCGTGCCTTGACGCTCTCGTCCGGATAGATGGCCGGGTCGTTCAGGATCTCTGGCCGCACCAGGGCATTGGCCGCACGGTTGCTGTTGCCGTAGTAGATCTCGTTGGTGATTTCGGCAATGACGTCCGGCTGCAGGATGAAGTTCAGGAACTTGTGCGCGGCCTCGGGGTGCGGCGCATCCACGGGGATGAGCAGCGAGGAAAACGTCAGGTTTGCACCTTCCCGCGGGATCGTGAACGCCAGTTTCACGTTGGTGCCGGCCTCCCGCGCGCGCACCATGATGTTCGCGTAGTCGCTGGACCAGGACATGGCGATGCAGAGGTCGCGATCGGCGAGCGAGTTCATGTACTCGACGGAATCGAACTTGCGGATGTATGGCCGCACTCGCGCCAGCATCTTCTGCACCGCCTCGAAATCCTCGCGCTTGCGGCTGTTGGGGTCGAGCCCCAGGTACACGAGCCCGAGCTGCATCGTGTCGTCGGGCGAGTCGAGCAGCGATACGCCGCAATCGGCGAAGCGGCGCACGACGTCAGGGTTGAAGAGCATGTCGAGGCTGCCGAGCGGCGCGTTCGGCATGCGCGCCTTGATCATGTCGACGTTGTAGGCGAAGCCGTTGATCGCATGCAGATAAGGGACCGCGTGGGCGTTGGCCGGGTCGGCCGGCAACTGCAGTGCCAACACCTTCGGGTCGAGGTTCTTCCAGTTCGGCAGCTTGCTCTTGTCGAGCGGGCGATAGACGCCCGCCTTGATCTGACGGCTGAAGAAATTGGTCGACGCACTCACCACGTCATAACCGGACCCGCCCGCCAGCAGCTTCGCTTCCATCGTCTCCTCGGCATCATAGGTGTCGTACACCACCTTGATGCCGGTCTGGCGCTCGAACCGTTGCAGCGTCCGGGTGCCGATGAAATCCGCCCAGTTATAGATATTCAGGCGCGTTTCCTCGGCCTGCGCCGTGCCGAGGAACCCCAGGAACAGCGCGCACGCGACGGCCCCGCACGCTGCGTGGTGGAGCATTCCGGCCTGCGGACCCCGCCGGCCACGTGAACCGATCGCCATCAAGAACCGTCCGTTGCGTCTGCGGAAATCGAGGCTGGGCAGAATGGATGATCACACCGGAGATCGCAACGTATGCCAGGACCGTCGCGCGGTTGCGGTGCACGACCTGCGCTAGACTGCGCCCCGGCTCACCAATCGAAGCCGCGGTGCCGGATGGACAAGAGTCGCTTGCTCGAACAGCACACCATCGACTACATCCCGCTCGCCGAAAGGCGGGGCAAGGTCTGGCACCTGTGGCCGATCTGGTTTGCGGGCGATGCGCACCTCGCGACGCTCGCCGTCGGCGTGATCGGCCTCGCCCTCGGCGCCAACCTGCTCTGGACGACGCTCGCCGTCATCGGCGGCTGCGCGCTCGGTACGGTTTTCATGGCCTTCCACTCGACGCAGGGGCCGCAGCTCGGGCTGCCGCAGCTGATCCAGTCGCGGCCGCAGTTCGGCTACTACGGCGCGCTGCTGGTCTGGGTCGTCGCACTGGTGGCCTACATCGGCTACAACGCGTTCAACCAGGTGCTCGTGTCCGGCGCGGTCCGTCAGCTGGCCGGACGCGAGGTCGTGAGCGATCCGGTGGTGATGGTCGCCTTTGCGCTGCTGGCTGCGGCGATCGCCGCGGTCGGCTACCACTGGATTCACCGGGCGCAGCGCTGGGTTGCCTACGTCACGATCGCGATGCTGCTGGTCTTCACTGCAGGCGCGGGCAAGGCTCTGCACCTGCCGGCCGACGCGTGGCGGCTCGGCGAGTTTCCGGCCATTCCGTTCCTGGTGCAGTTCTTCGCGGCGGCGGCCTATCAGTTGAGCTGGTCCATCTACGTCTCGGACTACTCGCGCTACCTGCCCCCGGATGTCAGCGTTCGCGCGTCGTTCTTCTGGACCTGCATCGGCGCCTTCGTCGGCGGCGTGTGGATGATGCTGGTCGGCACGCTGGCAGCGGCGTACAGCCCGCAGGCCGAGATTCCTGCTGCCTTGCAGGCCGCGGGCGACGCCGTCTGGCCCGGCCTCGGCACGGCATTGCTCGCGGTCGCGGTGCTGGGACTGCTGACGATCACCACGCTGAACTTCTACGGCGCCTCGCTCACCCTGCTGAGCATCGCCGACTGCTTTCGCCGCACGCGTGCCGGCGCACGGGCACGCATCGTCAGCCTGGCGGTCGCGGTGGGCCTCGCGTGCACGATCGCGATCGCGGCGTCGGCGGATTTCGTGCACCGCTTCGAGGACCTGCTGGCCGTCCTGCTGTACCTGTTCACCCCGTGGACGGCGATCAACCTCGTCGACTTCTTCTGGGTGCGCAAGGGACATTACTCGGTGCGCGAAATCTTCAATCCCGACGGCCTCTACGGCAAGTGGAACTGGCACGGGCTGCTGGCCTATGCGGTCGGCTTCGTGGCGATGATCCCGTTCGTCAGCACCGGGCTGTACACCGGACCCATCGCTGACATGCTGGGCGGCGCAGACATATCGATGCTGGTGGGGCTGCCGGTGTCGACGCTCGTCTATTTGTGGGCCTGCCGGGACTTCGATGCGGCAGGCGAATTGCTGGCCGTGCAGCGTGCCGATGCCGGTCTTGACTCGGGGCTGCCTCGCGCACGGCACGGTTAAGGCGCCGCATTACGCAGCACCGCCGGCGTGGCCGGGCTTGACGGCCGGAGCGACTCCCGTACAACGTGGGCACGGTCGTGGTCACGATCCACATTGCGGAGAGACTCGTTGGCTCGGCTCCTGCAGGCACTCGCATTGGCCCTACTGCTGCTCGCGGACACCCGCGCGTCGGTTGCTGCATCGCCGCCCAAGCCGGTGGTGGTCTCGTCGAAGCTGTCGAGCGAGTCAGCGATGCTCGGTCATATGATCCGCCTGCTGCTCGAGGACCGCGGCATTCCGACGCTCGACCGGATGACCCTGGGCGCCACGCCGGTGGTGCGCAAGGCGCTGCTCGCCGGGGAGATCGACCTCTACGTCGAATACACGGGCAACGCCGGCTACTTTTTCAACCGGCCGAACGATCCTGCGTGGAAGGACCTGCAACTGGGGTACGAGCTGGGCTCGAAGCTCGATCTCGCAGCGAACCACATCGTCTGGCTGGCCCCCGCGCGCGCCAGCAATGCCTGGGCGCTCGCCGTGCGTCGTGACCTGGCCACCCGGCATCGACTCGTGACCATGAGCGACTTCGCGCGCTGGGTGCGCGAAGGGGCCGACGTGAAGCTTGCCTGCTCGGCCGAATTCGCCAACGGCGGCACGCTGCGATCGCTGGAGAAGACGTATTCCTTTCACCTTGAACCACGCCAGAAGGTCATGCTCGCGGGCGGCGAAACGGCAGCGACCATCGGCGCAGCGGCTGCACGCACCAATGGCATCAACACGGCCATGGTGTACGGCACGGACGGCGGCATCGTCGCGGCCGACCTCGTCCTGCTCGAGGACGACAGGAAGGACCAGCCCGTCTATGCTCCGGTGCCGATCGTGCGCGAGTCGGTGTTGCAGGCGCGCCCTGAAATTGCGGACATCGTGCGACCGTTGATGGAGAGCTTCACGCGCGAGTCACTGCAGGCCCTGAACGCCCGCGTGCAGATCGATGGCGAGTCAGGCGAAGAAGTTGCCGGGGATTACCTGCGCAGCAAGGGTTTTATCGGCCCGGCCCGCAGCCGTTGAGCAGGGAGCTGCACCGAGTGCAACGTATCGATCGCCTGGGCGTGCTGCTGAGTTTCGTGGGAGCCCTCGCCCTCACGCTGCTGCCGCTCCTCGTCTTCAAGGCGAACCGCATCGTACCCGGCGAGCCGCGCGCATTGCTGGACCTGTTGCCCACCGCAGCACTCGCGCTGTATTCAACTTTAGCCGCCGCGGCGGCCGTCGCAGTGTTCGTCCAGAGCCCACGGGTCCGGTTACTGGCCGCTCTCATCGGCATTGCAGCGCTGGCCGTCGCGGTCGCAGCGGCGGCGGACATCCTGACACCCGCAGACAATCGCGTCGTACGCGTCGCACCCGGGGCGGGCTTCTGGATCGTGCTGATCGCGCTCGGGCTGCTCGCCACCGACGCACTGACGCGCCTGCGGCCGGGCCCCGTGCTGCGTGTCGCGACGCTGGCCGTTTTCCTCGCTGCCACGCTCGCTGCACTCGGTTCGGGCTTTTTCGACGACCTCTCGATCATGCGCGAGTACGCCGTGAACGCGACACGGTTTGCGCACGAGGCGCGGCGACACCTGCTGCTGGCACTGGGCTCGCTCGCCGCCGCGGTGATCGTCGCACTGCCACTCGGGGTGCTCTGCCATCGGCAGCCGCGCCTGCGCAACGCTGTGCTCGGCGCACTGAACGTAGTGCAGACGATCCCGTCGATTGCGCTCTTCGGCATCCTGATGGCGCCGTTGGCTGCGATGGCATTGGCGTTTCCAGCGCTGGCTGCGCTGGGCTTGAGCGGCATCGGCGCCGCGCCTGCTGCCATTGCACTCTTTCTGTACTCTTTGCTGCCGATCGTGGGCAACACCGTGGTCGGCCTCGGACGCGTGTCGCCCGCCGCGGTCGACGCAGCGCGCGGCATGGGTCTGACCGATGGGCAGATTCTGCGGCAGATCGAATTGCCGCTGGCGTTGCCGACGATCCTGACGGGCATCCGCATCGTGCTGGTGCAGAACATCGGCATGGTCACCATTGCCGCGCTGATCGGTGGCGGCGGTTTCGGCGCCTTCGTCTTCCAGGGCATCGGCCAGACGGCGATCGACCTGGTGCTGCTCGGCGCGATCCCGACAGTCGTGCTCGCCTTCTCCGCCTCGGTCGTCCTCGACGCACTGACCGACCTCACACGCCGGGTGCCCCGATGATCCAGCTCGAGAGTCTCTGCAAACGCTACGGCGAGTCCACGGTCGTGGACGACGTGTCGATGGTCATCGAACCGCGCACGATGACGACGATCGTCGGCACGTCGGGGTCGGGCAAGTCCACGCTGCTCAGGATGATCAACCGACTGGTCGAGCCGACCTCGGGTCGCGTGCTCATCGACGGCAACGCCACGACTGCCGAACCAGCGCACCTGCTCCGTCGTCGCATCGGTTACGCCATCCAGGGCCTCGGCCTGTTCCCGCATCGCACCGTCGCCGACAACATCGCGACCGTGCCGCGGCTGCTCGGCTGGAGCGACGAGCGTGTTCGCGAACGCGTCACCGAATTGCTCGAACTGTTCCAGCTCGACCCGGGCCTCTACGCCACGAAGTTTCCGCACGAACTGTCGGGCGGCCAGCAGCAACGCGTCGGGGTCGCCCGCGCGCTGGCCGCGAAACCGAACGTGCTGCTGATGGACGAGCCGTTCGGCGCGCTCGACCCGATCATCCGCGCCAAGGCGCAGGATGACCTGCTCGGGATCCAGCGGCGCTTCGGCACGACGGTCATTCTCGTAACGCACGACATCGACGAAGCCTTCCGGCTCGGCGACCGCGTCGCTGTCATGAGCCAGGGGCGATTGCTGCAGCATGACCGGCCGGCCGTGTTGCTCACGCAACCTGCGGACCCCTTCGTTTCGCAATTGATCGGCGCGGGCGACAAGTCGCTCAAGCTGCTGTCGCTGACGACGGCGGGCGAAATCGTTGAACCAGGGAAGGTGGACGGCCCCGCGGTGCCGTGGTCGGTGACGCTCCGCGACGTGCTGGCCGAACTCGTGTGGAGCGGAGCTGCGGCCGCGACGGTCGTTGGGCCCGACGGCGGCCCCATTGGCCACGTGACCCTGGCCAGCATCCTCACACGGGGACGGCAGGCAGCATGAGCCGCTCGGCACTGGGAGCGCGTCTCGCCATCCTCGGCGTGTTGCTCGCGTTCCTCGTCGCGCCACAGGCCTTCGCGCCGGTCTTCGCGCCCCTGAACGACTACGGCGCCCGTGGTCGCGGTCGCACTCGGCATTTTCGTGACTCGCCCAGCCGGCGCCCAGTTCCTGCCGCTGTCCCGCACGCTGGTGAACGTCGGACAGACGTTCCCACCGGTCGCCGTGCTCGCGGTGGCCGTGCCGCTCGTGGGGTTCGGCCAGACCCCGACGCTGATCGCCTTGTTCGCGTACGGTCTGCTGCCGATCTTCGAGAACACGATTGCAGGTCTCGAGAGTTGCCCGCCGCCGGTGCTCGAGGCGGCGGACGGCATGGGCATGAACGCGTGGCAGCGCCTGCGCCAGGTGGAACTGCCGCTGGCCCTGCCGCTGATCCTGGAAGGCGTGCGGCTCTCGCTGGTCATCAACGTCGGCACCGCGACCATCGGTTCGACCGTCGCGGCCAAGGGTCTCGGCGAAGTCATCATCGCCGGCCTGCTTTCGAACAACACGGCCTTCGTCCTGCAGGGCGGCCTCGTAACGGCGCTCATGGCCATCCTGCTCTACGATGGCATGCGCCTGCTGGAGCGGCGATTCGTCCCGATCGCGCGGAACTGAACGCAGTCGCTTCCAGCTGCGGCGCGCTTTGCTAAGATCGGGCCGATACCGCCCGCTTCCGGGCGACCGGAACCGATGAGCGCACCACAGACTGCCCTGGACAACCCGCGCGGCCAAGTCGCCGGCATGCCGGCGATCGAGTGGCCGACGATCGCTTTGGTCGCCTTTGTCTACGGCAGCTGGTTTACGCTCACCCAGGCGTACGGCGAATGGCCGACGTGGATCGTGGTGCCGGCTACGGCGGTGCTGCTAACCTTCCACAGTTCACTGCAGCACGAGATCCTGCACGGGCACCCGACCCGCTCGGCGGCGGTGAACCGGCTGTTCGGCATCCTGCCATTGTCGCTGTGGATTCCGTACGACCGCTTTCGCGCGTTGCACCTGGCCCACCACATCAACGACCGCCTGACCGACCCGCTCGACGACCCTGAATCGAACTACGTCACGCCGGAGGCGTGGCAACGGCGCACGAGCTTTGCACGCTGGATTTTCCAGCTCCAGTTGACTCTCGCAGGCCGAATGTTCATTGGCTCGTGGTGGCGGATGGGCTGGTTCCTGGCCAGCGAGGCCAAGGCGTTTGCACGCAACGAGCCCGGCGTGCGCGCGGCGTGGATTACGCATTTGATCCTGTGCGTGCCGGTCGTGTATTGGGTTACGGTCAGCTGCGGCATCCCCCTGTGGCTGTACGTCGTCGGCATGGTGATCCCGGGCAACGGCATCCTGCTGATCCGTTCGTTCGCGGAACACCGCGCGCGCGCCAACGTGCAGGAGCGCACGGCAACGGTCGAGGGCTCACGGCTGCTCGGCCCGCTGTTTCTCTTCAACAACCTGCACTCGCTTCATCACGCCGAACCGCTGCTGCCCTGGTACCGCTACCACGCCCGGTACAGGTTGACGCGCGACCGCCTGCTCGCCGAGAACGGTGGCCTGGTGTATTCGACCTACTTCGACGTCGCGCGGCGCTTCCTGTTCAGGATGCACGACCAACCGCAGCATCCGCTGGGACGCGCGCCGTCGCAACGCACCGCCTGAAGTCCGCTTCGCTGCATGTGGCCCGTTCCAACTTGATGTCTCGCGGCTAC
>JAPLSF010000233.1 GCA_026398785.1 Pseudomonadota bacterium
ATCACCTGTTACACGGCGCTCGGCGACAAAGCGAACGTAAAGCGGGTAGCCCAGCGCACGCTGGCGCGGGCAGAAAAGATCATTGCGGTCGATGGTGACAACGGTTCCGCCATGGCTGCGATGTTCAGCTGCCTGCTTTACCTCGGCGAAGGCGATCGCGCGAAGGAATGGGCCAAGCGTGCGGTGCTGATCGACCCGGACAACAGGATCATGCGCTACAACCTCGCGTGCGACCTGGCCGTGAACCTCGGCGACACCGAGACGGCGCTCGCCATGCTCGGGCCATATTGCAGCAGGACCGGACGTGAACAGCTGGAGTGGCTGAAGTCCGATCCGGACCTGGACGCGCTGCGCCCCGATGCCCGTTTCCAGGACATGGTCGAACAGGCGGAACGGCGTCTCGCCTCGATTCAACCCTGACCGGCCATGCGATTGCTGCTGGCGGAAGACGACACCATGATTGGCGAGGCGGTGCGTGCCGGCCTGCGGCGGCAGGGTTTTGTCGTGGACTGGGTCGCCGAACTCGCCGCCAGGATCCGCGCCGTGACCCGGCGCAAGGGCGGGCGCGCCCAGGCGATCATCGAGCATGGCGAGGTTGCGCTGGACCCGGCGACCCGGGAAGTCCGGCGCAACGGGGAGCTCGTGGCGCTGTCGCCGCGCGAGTTCGCGCTGCTGCAGGCGCTGCTCGAACATCCCGGACGGATTCTGTCGCGCGCGCAACTGGAAGAACGGCTCTACGGGTGGGGCGAGGAAGTCGAGAGCAACGTAGTCGAGGTGCACTTGCATACCCTGCGTCGCAAACTCGGAGCCGATTTCATCCGCAACGTCCGCGGCGTCGGCTACCGGGTCGCCCCGGCGGCGCCATGAACTCGCTGCGCAACAAGCTGCTGGCCTGGTTGCTCGGCGCCGTGGCCCTGGTCGGTGCGGCGGGCGCCTGGGTGAGTTATCGCAATGCGCTCACCGAGGCCAACGCGTTCTTCGACGACCACCTGCGCCAGACCGCACTGCTGCTGCGCGACCAGGCCTACGGCTTCTCACCCACACCTGGCTTGCCGCAGGAAATTCCCGACTACGACTTCGTGGTGCAGGTGTGGACGCTGGACGGCGTGCGCGTGTACCTGTCGCGTCCCCATACCGTACTGCCCGGACTGACGACGCTCGGGCTGTCGACGGTCGCCACGCCCAACGGTCGCTGGCGCGTGTTCGGCGTCGAGGCGCGCGGTCGTGTCATCCAGGTCGCGCAACCGATGAACATCCGCGAGCGGCGCGCCACTCACCTTGCGCTGCGGACGATCGCGCCGTTCGCGTTCCTGCTGCCCGCGCTCGCGCTGCTGGTCGTGTGGATCGTCGGGCGTGCGATGCACCCGGTGCGCCGCTTTGCCGCCGTCCTGCGCAGCCGCAAGCGCGGCGCGCTCGATCCGCTGGACGACGTGGGACTGCCGGATGAGATCCGGCCGGTCGCGACCGCGCTGAACGATCTGCTGGCACGGCTCAAGGAGTCAGTCGAGCGCGAACGCTCGTTCATCGCCGATGCGGCCCATGAGTTGCGCACGCCGTTGACTGCGCTCGACCTGCAGGTGCAGTCGCTGCGGGCCGAGGCCGCCGGTGGCGGGCAAGACGAAGCTGTACGGCGGCTCGAAGCCGGCGTGGCGCGGGCCGCTCGCCTGGTCGAGCAGTTGCTGGCGCTGGCACGCGAGGAGCGTGACGGCAACCGCGAGCACGAACCCGTGCCATTGGCGGATGTGGCCCGGGAGGTCATCGAGGAGATGCTGCCCCTGGCGGACAAGCGTGGCATCGACCTCGGCATGGAGCGGGCGGATGCCGTCCGTGTCGCCGGTGATCGGGAAGCGCTGCGCGTGCTGGTTCGCAACCTGCTCGACAATGCCATTCGCTACTCGCCCGCAGGCGGCCAGGTGGACGTGTCCGTGGAACGCCGGGGCGGCGTCCCACCGCAGGCAGTGCTGGTCGTCGCCGATGGCGGCCCTGGCATCCCACTGCCAGAGCGCGAACGGGTATTCGATCGCTTCCATCGCGTGCCTGGCACCGCCTCCCCCGGCAGCGGCATCGGCTTGGCGCTGGTACGCTCGATCGCTGCGCATCACCACGCGCACATCCGCCTCGGCGAGGGCCCAGACGGACGCGGGCTGCGAGTGAACGTCGAGTTTTCCGCGCTCGATCCGCCTTAAGTCTGTCCTAAGTCACTCGGTCCACGATCACTCCCAGT
>JAPLSF010000141.1 GCA_026398785.1 Pseudomonadota bacterium
GTGGATTTTCGGACAGGTAATAGTTGACGTCGCGCCCGGACAGCGTCGTGAACCACACGATCGCGACGATCGCCACGAACGGCAGGGACAGCAGCATCACGCGCGCGAACATGCGACCGCCCAGCAGCACGAGCAAGCGCAGCTTGATCGCCACGGCACCGATGGTTCCACGCAGCGTGACCGAGCGTCGCCCGATTGCATGGCCCGAGATCCAGGCGTAGCCGGCGAGCTGGGAGATGTGGAAGCCGGTCGCAGCGCCCACCGCGAGCAGCACGAAGACCAGGCCGGGTGGTGACAACACGAAGCGGTCGATGTCGAAATTGCTGATCACGTCGGACCCGGAGCGGGCGACGATCCGGTCGGCGAGCCAGCCGGCAAGCGGCGTGAGCACGATGAAGCCGAGCAGCTGCACCAGCAGCTGCCAGGCGATCACCAGTCGCCATCGACGTCTGAAGTCACCGCGGGTGCGGTCGAAGAGTCCAAGCCAGTTCATGCGCGGGGCCTGTGGTCGTTGTGGTCAGCGCAGGGCCCGGGCTCCGCCCCGTCAGACGAGGACCCGTTCGATGCCGCCCGCGTTGGCTCGTTGCACGTAGGATTCGAGCCAGGCAGGACCCAGCAGGTGCCGCGCCATCTCGACCACAATGTAGTCGGCGCCGGTGCCCGCGTCGTCATCGTACCGCGACAGGCCCTGCAGGCAAGACGGGCAGGAAGTCAGCACCTTCACTTCCCCGCTGAACCCGTCGCCACGGAGCCTCCCGGCGCCCTGTTCCAGCTCGCGCTGCTTGCGAAACCGCACCTGGGTGGCGATGTCCGGCCGCGCGACCGCGAATGTGCCCGCTTCGCCGCAGCAGCGGTCGTTCTTCTCGATCCTGCTGTTCGTCCCGGCGGCCAGCAGCGTGTTGACGACCTGGAGCGCGTCGTGCGTCTTCATCGGCGAGTGACAGGGGTCGTGATACATGTAACGCACGCCCGTCGCATTTTCGAGCCGGATTCCTTTCTCGAGCAGGAACTCATGGATGTCGAGGATGCGCGAGCCCGGGAAGATCTGGTCGAACTCGTAGCCCTGCAACTGGTCATGGCAGGTGCCGCAGCTAACCACGACGGTCTTGATGTCGAGGTAGTTGAGCGTGTTCGCCACGCGATGGAAGAGCACGCGGTTGTCCGTGATGATCTTCTCGGCCTGGTCGAACTGCCCGGCACCGCGCTGCGGATAGCCGCAGCAGAGGTAGCCCGGCGGCAGCACCGTCTGCACGCCTGCGTGCCAGAGCATGGCTTGCGTCGCGAGCCCCACCTGCGAGAAGAGGCGTTCCGAGCCGCACCCAGGGAAATAGAACACCGCTTCGGTATCGCTGGTCGTGCGCACCGGATCGCGGATGATCGGCACGTAGTTGCGATCCTCGACGTCGAGCAGGGCGCGCGCCGTCTTCTTCGGCAGCCCGCCCGGCATCTTCTTGTTGATGAAGTGGATTACCTGCTCGCGCACGGACGGTCGTCCGCCCGTCGTGGCCGGCGGACGCTTCGTCTGCAAGGCGCCGAGCTTGCCGAGCGTCTGGTGGCCGAGGCGTTGCGCTTTATAGCCCCAGTCGATCATGAGTTTGCGCGTGACCTTGATGGTGCCCGGATCGTTCGTGTTCAGGAAGAACATTGCAGCGGACTTTGCGGGGTTGCTGCGCACGTTGCCGAGACGGCGCAGCACGTCACGCATGGCCATCGAGACGTCGCCGAAGTCGATGTCGACGGGGCAGGGCGTCTCGCATTTGTGGCAGACCGTGCAGTGATCCGCGACGTCGCCGAACTCGTCCCAGTGCTGGATCGAGATGCCGCGGCGCGTCTGTTCCTCGTACAGGAACGCCTCGATCAGCATCGAGGTGGCGAGGATCTTGTTGCGCGGCGAATAGAGCAGATTCGCCCCCGGCACGTGCGTGCTGCAGACCGGTTTGCACTTGCCGCAACGCAGGCAGTCTTTGATCGCGTCGCTGATCTGCGCGATGTCGGACTGCTGCATGATCAGCGATTCGTGGCCGAGCAGGTTGAAGCTCGGCGTGTACGCGTTGCGCAGGTCCGCGCCGGGCAGCAGCTTGCCGGCGTTGAAACGTCCTTCCGGATCGACGCGCTGCTTGTAATCGCGGAAGCCGAGCGTTTCGTCGTCCGTCAGGTATTCGAGCTTGGTGATGCCGATGCCATGCTCGCCGGAGATCACGCCGCCGAGTTCGCGTGCCACCCGCATGATGCGGCCGACAGCGCGGTTGGCTGCCTGCAGCATTTCATAGTCGTCGGAGTTGACCGGGATGTTGGTGTGGACGTTGCCGTCGCCCGCGTGCATGTGCAGCGCGACGAAAACGCGGCCGTGCAGCACGCGCTGGTGGATCGCCTCGAGCTCGGCCAGCAGCGGCATGAACGGCCCGCCGGCGAAGATGCGCGTGAGCTGGCCACGCAGCTCGTGTTTCCAGGAGACGCGGATCGTCCGGTCCTGCAGCAGGTCGAACACTCTCAGGCCGGGTTCGCCGACCAGGCGGCGAGCAGCGGCATCCGCAATCTCTTCGAGCCCGAGTCGGCGCAAGTCCTCGAGCGCGTCAGCGAGCAGTCGGTCCATGCTCTTCGCGTACCACGACCAGCGCGCGCGAACCTGCGCGATGGCCTCCAGGGCCTGGTCGAGCCGCGTGCCCAGCACCTCGCCGCGTGGCAGCCGGTCAATGTCGGCATCGCCGGTCTTGCCGAGCTTCGGTTCGCCGCGCAGGCAGGTCTCGAGCGCGTCGAGCAGTTGCAGCTTGTTGGCGAGCGAATACTCGATGTTGATGCGTTCGATGGCGTCCGTGTATTCGCCGAGGCGCTCGAGCGGGATCACGACGTCTTCGTTGATCTTGAAGGCATTGGTGTGGCGGGCGATCGCGGCAGTCTTCGCGCGGTCGCGCCAGAAGGCCTTGCGTGCTTCGGCGCCAGCGGCGATGAAGCCTTCGCCGTGGCGGGCATTGGCAAGGCGGACCACTTCGGACGCGCTGCGCGACACGGCGGCTTCGTCGTCGCCGACGATGTCCCCGATCAGCACCATCTTGGGCAACGTACCGCGCTGCGACTTCGTCGTGTAACCGACGGCCTTGAGGTAGCGCTCGTCCAGGTGCTCGAGGCCGGCGAGCTGCACGCCGACTGCGCGTCCCTGCCGCGCGAGGTCGTCGCGAATCTCGACGATCGCGGGAATGGCGTCGCGCGCCTGGCCGAAGAATTCGAGGCACACCGTGCGGATGTGCGCCGGCATGCGATGCACGACCCAGCGCGCGGAAGTGATGATGCCGTCGCACCCTTCTTTCTGGATTCCCGGCAGGCCGCCGAGGAACTTGTCGGTGACGTCCTTGCCGAGCCCGGTCTTGCGAAATGTCGATCCGGGGATCTCGAGCCGTTCAGTGCGCAGCACCCTGGCGGTGTCGGGTGAATGACGCCCGTCTTTCCAGGCCAGCTCGAAGGTTGCGACCGGCACGTCGTGGATCTTGCCGCGGTTGTGACCGATCCGCGTCACCTCGAGCCAGTTGCCCTGCGGGTCGACCATGCGCCACCACGCGAGGTTGTCGAGCGCGGTGCCCCACAGCACGGCCTTCTTGCCGCCGGCATTCATCGCGATGTTGCCGCCGACGACGGAGGCATCGGCTGAGGTGGGATCGACGGCGAACACGAAGCCCGCATGGTTCGCAGCTTCCTCGACGCGACGCGTCACCACGCCTGCTTCGGTGAAGAGGGTCGGCACACAGTCCTCGACCCCTGGCAGCGACTGTGGCTGGACGTTGCCGATGCGCTCGAGCTTTTCGGTGTTGATGACGGCCGCGAACGGCGTCAGCGGAACGGCGCTGCCGGTGTAACCGGTGCCGCCGCCGCGTGGAATGACGGTCAGGCCCGTCTCGATGCAGGCGCGCACGAGCCCGGGGATTTCGTCCTCGGTGTCGGGCGCCAGCACCACGAATGGAGTTTCGACCCGCCAGTCGGTCGCGTCGGTCGCGTGCGAGACGCGGGCAAACGCGTCGAAGCAGACGTTGTCGTCACGCGTGTGCGAGGCGAACGCCTTGCGCGCCCGGCGTCGCAGCGTCGCGACTTGCTCGAACGATCCGGCGAAATCGAGGACGGCGGCGCGCGCGAACTCGAGCAGCTTGCCTACCTTGACGTCGCGAACTGCATCGCTGGTGTCGCGGCGCTTTTCGATATCGGCGAGCCGGTGATGCAGCGCCTCGACCAGCAGGTCGCGCCGCTGCGGGTTGTCGAGCAGGTCCTGCTCGAGGTACGGGTTGCGCCTGACCACCCAGATGTCGCCGAGCACTTCGTACAGCATGCGTGCCGAGCGGCCGGTGCGGCGTTCGGCGCGGAGATCGTCGAGCAGTGCCCAGCCCTTGGCGCCGAGCAGGCGGATCACGATCTCGCGGTCCGAGAAGGACGTGTAGTTGTACGGAATCTCGCGCAGCCGCGGCGGCGGATCGAGGTCTGCTGCGTGCGGCGCGGCTGCGGAATCGGTCTGGAGTGGAGGGGCTGCGGTTTGTGAGTTCACTTAGCGGAATCGAGCCTGGCAGTGGCCGGAAGGGCACCGCCATTGTTACCCGACCGCATCCCGACAGGTAGCGTGGTTGTACTGGTTGCGACGGCATCCGCGTCGGGTTCAAAGCCTGCGGCAGCTTCGTCAAACACCTGATCGCGTGCCTCGCCGATCCAGTCGCCTCGCACTTGCAGGCTGCTGACCAGCGAAACGAAGACGGCAGCCGCATAAGGAATGGATTGCACGAGCAGCACGGTGACCCAGACGGTCAGGTCGGGGCTGCCGACCAGTCCAAAGTTATCGCCGTCCATTTGCGGAATGCTGCTAACCGCAAATGCGGCAACCCACAGTCCGCACATCAGGACCGCTTCCTCGCGCGCCGCGGCGAGCGATTGCAGCCACGCGTGGCGCGTCGCCCGCTTCGGAGTACGGAAGAACGGGCGGTCCTTGTTGACGAAGCCGCTCAGCATCGCGGAACCGACCGTGTGCGAAAGCCCGAGCCCGGCAATGGCTGCGGCGATGGTCTGGGTGAACGTCGCGCCTACCCGTGCCCGGTACAGGTGCAGCAGCTTGACCAGCTTGAACAGGAACAGCGACAGCGGCAGTACCGAGAACAACAGCAGCGGCGGCTCGATGTGGCGCGGGAACAGCACCATCACCAGGGACCAGACGAGCGCGGCCAGGTTCACCAGCAGGTTGAAGCCGTCCGCCAGCCAGGGCAGCCAGCCTGCGACGAAGTGGTACCGCTGGCCCGGGGTCAGCCCCGTGTCGCGCCCGTGGATCAGCGCAGCGAAGTGACGGCGCAGGATCTGCATGGCACCGAAAGCCCAGCGCGAACGCTGCTTCTTGAAATCGAGGAAGGTGTCCGGCATCAGTCCGCGGCCATAGCTGCGGGCGATGTAAGTCGTCTCGTAGCCCTCGTCCAGGATGCGCAGGCCGAGTTCGGCGTCCTCGGTAATGCACCACTCCGACCAGCCGATGCGCTCGAGCAGTTCGCGGCGCACCATCGTCATCGTGCCGTGCTGGATGATCGCGTTGCGTTCGTTGCGCGTGACCATGCCGATGTGGAAGAAGCCGCGGTACTCGGCGTGGCACATCGCCTTGAACGCACTCTCGGCCGCGTCGCGGTAGTCCTGCGGCGCCTGGACCACGCCCGTGCGCGGATTGGCGAAGGCGGGCGCGAGGTCACGCAACCACTCCGGCCGCACCACGTAGTCGGCATCGATCACGGCGACCACTGCGGCGTCCGGCGACGTGTGGCGCAGCGCGAAATTGAGCGCGCCTGCCTTGAAGCCGTCCAGCGGCGCGACGTGGAAGAAACGGAAGCGGGCGCCGAGCTTCGCGCAGTGCGCCTCGACGGGTCGCCACACGGACTCGTCACGCGTGTTGTTGTCGATGACCAGGACCTCGAAGTCCGGGTAATCGAGGGCCGCGAGCGAGTCGAGCGTTTCGATCAGCATGTCCGGCGGCTCGTTGTAGGCCGGCACATGGATGGAGACTCGTGGCAATTCGGCGTCCGCGACCTTGGCAGGTCGCAGCAGGCGGTTGTGCGTCGTCACCCAGCGCGCCTCGGCCCACTCGTGCGCTTCCGCGAACAGCACGGCGACGACGCCCAGCATACCGACCATCAGCACGGCGCCGACCAGCACGCTGCCCACGGTCAGGTACTGCTGCGAGAAGTCGTAGATCGTCCACACGAGCAGCGTCGCCGTGGCGTACACGATGATCGCCAGGAAGCTGCGGCCGCGGTTACGCAGCGTGTGGCTGTGGAAATAGAACAGCCACAGCATGAACGCTGCGGCGAGGACCGATGCGGCGGCGAGGACGTGCCAGTGCGGCACGCGCACGATCGGTGCGCGGAATTCGAACTTCTGCTGGCGGTCTGCATCGTACACGCCCCAGTACGCGCCCACCTTGCCTTCGGCCGCCGCTTTCCACGGCTGATCGAATGCTTCCATCACGAAGTACTCGAGCCGCTGCTGTTCGGCGTAGGCAAGAAACCGACGCAGGAACAATGCGTCGTTCGCGGTGGTCGCGACGGCGGACTCGCGCGTGCGACCCTCGCTCGGCCAGCCCACTTCGCCGATGACGATCGGCTTGCCCGGAAAAGCGTTGCGAACCTCGCCGAGCTTGGCGACGACGTAACCGACGGCGGCCTCGACTTCGACACCTTCCCAGTACGGCAACATGTGCACGGCGATGAAGTCGACGTGCGCCGCGAGTTCCGGATGCCTGATCCAGACGTGCCAGGGTTCGGCCGTGCTCACCGGCTGGCGTGTGGCGGCCCGGACGCGATCGAGGTGCGCGATGAGATCCTCGACCGGCAGGTCGCCACGCAGGACGACCTCGTTGCCGACGAGAATGCGCGTGACGTTGCGGTTGGCGTTGGCGAGCCGGATCGTCGCCTCGATCTCGCGATCGTTACGCTCGCGGTCCCAGTCGATCCAGCTGCCGAGCATGACCTTCAGGCCGTGCTTGCGGGCGAGGGCCGGAATCTGCCCCAGGGTGCCGATCGAGCTGTAGGTGCGGACGGCGCGGGTCGTGCCGGCAACCAGCTGCAGATCCGCGTCGATCTGTGCGACGGTCGGTTCTTCACCGGTGAGCGCGTCCTGGTCCTTCTGGTACGGCTGGAATGCGAACCCATGAATGACGCGCGGCAAGGCCGGTTCGGAGGTCGGCCGATTGGCGAAGCCCCATGCAGCCACAGTCACCATGGCGAACAGGACGACAATCAGGAAACCCGACAGCTTTTTCATCGACCACCCGGGGTGAAGCACTCCGGGCGCGATTCTATGTGTGGTGCATCAAAACCAAGGGACAAGTGGGTGTCTGGAAATGGCGACAACTGAACGAAGTCTGCCGGACTCGCACCAATGTGGAGCACTTCCTGCTGGATCAGCGCGCTGCATTATCTGGGCGCTGCGGCGACGGCCTGCTTCTGGCCGGGCGCCGGTCCGGTGGACTCCCGGATCTCGATCGTGGCAGGAACGATTTCCGCTCCCTGCAACGGCGACTCCTCCCTGGCGTTATCGATCAGAACCAGCGCTGCGCGCTCGGCCATGCTCGACAGCGGTTGCCGGATGGTCGTGAGCGTCGGGCACAACTGGCGGGCGAGTGATATGTCGTCGCAGCCCGCAATGGACAACTGTCCGGGTACATTGACTCCGCGCAGCGCGGCCGCCCGGATCACGCCGGCCGCCATGTCGTCGTTGGCCGCGAAAATTGCGGTCGGCGGGTCCATGATCGTCATGAGCCTGTCACCTGCGGCCTTACCGGAGCCAAACGAGTTGTCACCGTTCTCGACCAGGCGTGCCGCAAACTCCAGGCCGCTTTGCTGCAGGCCATCCAGGTACCCCAGATACCGGTTCGCGACCGCCTTGTGGCCTGGATCCCCTTTGATGAAGGCGATCTTGCGGTGCCCCAGGGACGCAAGGTAGCGGGTCATCTCTGCGCTTATCTCGCGATCATTCGTTGCCACCGAGTACTGCTTGCCGCCCTGCGTACCCGGCGAAAGCCGGACCATCGGTGTCCCGGTCGCTACGATTGCGCTCACGACCCGCGGCATGTTCGACAAAGGCGCGGCCAGCACGACTCCCTGTGGCCGCGCGTGTTCGAGCATCGCTTTCAGCTCAGCGCCGATAGTCTTCCTGCGAAAGTCGCAAGGGTAGATGACCAGCCTGTAGTCCTCGGTCCTGCACGCCGACAGGGCACCCGTCTGCATCCGGATGACGTAACCAGCGCTCGGAATCTCATAGGAGGCGGGATCGTCGTAGATCAGCGCGATGACGCGGGCCCGCTGGCTCGCTAGATTTCGTGCCGACAGGTTCGGCTGGTAACTCAGCTCGGCGATTGCCCTCTCGACCTTCGCCCGGGTCGCGTCGCGAACGTTGGGTTCCCGGTTGGCGACACGTGAGACCGTCTTGATCGATACTCCAGCGAGTGCTGCAACGTCGTTTATGGTCGCTCTTTGCATCTGGTTTCGTTCTGTTGGCTGCATGCGTCCTGGACACAAATCGCGCGGTGTGT
>JAPLSF010000397.1 GCA_026398785.1 Pseudomonadota bacterium
AGGAAGATTGCCGCCAGGGCGCTGCCATGTGTGTGCTTCATTATTTCTCCGTCCCGACGAGCGTCATGCCTTTCCCGGGCGCTGCAATTACGGCCATGGTCAGTCGCGACACGCAGGTCAGTCGCCCGGCCTCGTCCTGCAGCTGGATGTCCCAGACTTGGGACCGGCCACCTAGATGCACTGGCCGGGCCGTCCCAGTCACCCGCCCGGAGCGCGCCGAACGGAGGTGATTTGCGCTGATCTCCTGCCCTACGGCGTAGAACTTGCTGGTATCAAGGCACAAGTTGCTGGCGACGCTGCCGAGCGTTTCGGCCAGGACGACACTGGCTCCGCCGTGCAACAGGCCGAACGGCTGCCGGGTGCGCTCATCCACCGGAATCGACCCGCGCAGGAAATCGTCGCCGATCTCGGTCAGCCTGATGTCCAGGTGCAGGTTGATGTCGCGTACGCCGCTGAACGTGGCCTGGACCTGCTCGATCGTCGTGGGTCGAAACCAGATGCTCATCCGAACCTCGCGGGCTGACGGCGATTGTACCCGCGCGGGCCGGGCTGACATGGCACGTCCGGCCCGGGCAGGGCAAAATGAATTGTTGCACAGCACAAACCACGCCGCCGGAGCCGACCATGCCCGATTACAGCGCCCCCCTGCAGCAGATGCGTTTCACGATCGAGCACCTCGCCGATTTCAAGCACGTCGCGGCGCTGCAATCGTATGCGGCGGTCGAAGCGGATACGGTCGAAGCCGTGCTCGAAGAGGCCGGTCGCTTTGCCAGCGGCGTGCTCGCGCCGACCAACTGGCTCGGTGACCGCAAGGGCGTGCAGGTCGTGGACCGGGCCGTGCAGGTTCCGTCTGAATTCACCGACGCCTATGCCAGGTTCAGCGCCGGCGGCTGGCCGGGCATCGCCGCGAATCCCGACTTCGGCGGGCAGGGCCTGCCGAAGACGATCTCCATCGCTTGCGATGAAATGTGGTCGGGCGCCAACGTGGCGTTCGCCCTGTGCCCCGAACTTTCGCAGGGTGCGATCCTCGCGCTCGATCGTCACGGTTCCGCGGAACTGAAGACGCAGTACCTCGGCAAGCTCGTCTCGGGTGAATGGACCGGCACGATGTGCCTCACCGAACCGCAGGCGGGCTCGGACCTGGCCGCGCTCACGACGCGTGCGGAACCGCAGGCCGATGGCAGCTACCTGCTGACCGGACGCAAGATCTACATCACGTGGGGCGACCACCCCATGACGCCGAACATCGTGCACCTGGTGCTGGCGAGGCTGCCGGGGGCGCCACAGGGCACGAAGGGCATCTCTTTGTTCCTCGTCCCGAAGTACAAACTCAATGCCGACGGCACGCCGGGCGAGCGCAATGACGTGTTCCCGGTGTCGGTCGAGCACAAGCTCGGCATCCACGCGAGCCCCACGTGCGTGATGGCGTTCGGCGACAGCGGCGGGGCGCAGGGTTACCTGGTCGGCGTGCAGAACGAAGGCCTCGCCGCCATGTTCACGATGATGAACTACATGCGCCTTGGCGTCGGTGCGCAGGGCGTGGGTCTCGCCGACCGTTCCTACCAGGCGTCCGTCAAGTACGCACGCGATCGCGTGCAGGGTCGCGCGCCGGGCGAAAAGGGCCGCGTCGCGATCATCCGGCACCCGGACATCCGTCGCACGCTTCTGCTGATGCGTTCCCTCACGCAGGCGTGCCGGGCAATCTGCTACTACACCGCATCGTGTCTCGATCGCGGCAACCACGGCGACACGCCGGAGACGTCGGCGGCCTGGCTTGCGCGCGGCGATCTGATGACGCCGATCGCCAAGGCGTTCTCGTCGGAAATCGGACAGGACGTCACGGCACTCGGCATCCAGGTGCACGGCGGCATGGGTTACGTCGAGGAGACAGGCGTTGCGCAGTTCTACCGCGACGCGCGCATCGCTTCGATCTATGAAGGCACGAACGCGATCCAGGCAATCGATCTCGTCGGCCGCAAGCTGATGCGCGACGGCGGCGCCACCGTCTCCGCGTTCGTGTCGGAGATGCGTCTCGTCGACGCGCCGCTCGCGAACGCGGGCCAGGACCTGGCGAGCGTCCGCCTGTGGCTCGCGAAAGGACTCGACGAAGTCGTGCTGTGCTCGTCGCACCTGCTCGCCGGCGAGCGCAAGGATCCGGAGCTCGTGAGCTCCGCGGCATTCAACTACCTGATGTTGATGGGCACCGTCATCGGCGGCTGGCAGCTGGCACGCGGCGCGCTGGTCGCGACCGCCAGGCTCGAGACCGACGCCACCGACCCGGTCTTCCTGCGCACGCAGGTGCTGCTGGCCAGGTTCTATGCGGAGCACGTGCTGCCGCGTGTGCTGGCCTACGGCGTGGCCGTGCGCGCCGGCAGCAGCTCGATCATGGCGCTGACCGCCGACCAGTTCTGACGCGCTGCAGGCTCTTGGCCACACCTTCGCACTGGTCACCGCTCAACGCCGTTTCGGCGCGCGTGCCGCACGACCTGCTGTCCTGGCTCGCCGAGCCGGGAATGCTCACCGCGCGCGTTCGTGCGTTATGCGGTCCGGCGATGGGATTTCGGCGCCTGGGCGGGTTGCGTGAATCCGCGCTCTCCACTTCGCTGCGCGAACGGCTCGAGGTCGACGACGACACCTGCCTGCTGCGCGACGTTGAGTTCTGTGCCAGCGGCGAGCGCATCGTGTTCGCGCAGACGGTGCTGCCGGCCTCGACGATCGATCATTACCCGTGGCTGCGCGAGCTCGGCGACTCGCCGCTCGGTGAGGCGCTGCGCCAGGTGGACGATCCGCTCGAGCGCGAGCCGCTCGAATACGCCGAACTCCCTGCGTGCCACCCGCTTGCCGAGGCCGCGCGCGTCGTCACGGGTGACGCGCTCTTGTGGGCT
>JAPLSF010000390.1 GCA_026398785.1 Pseudomonadota bacterium
AGCACGCGCCGGTATTCCGGATGCACGATTTCGAGACCGCCCGGACCGAGGCGCGCTTCACCGAAGCAGCGCAGGCGCTGTCCGCGCACGAGTTGCGCCTGCTGTGCACCGGAGAAATGAAAGAAGCGCAGCGTGACGAAACCCGTGCCATCGGCAATGCGCACGAGCAACGTGCGGCGCCGCCGGAACACGACTTCCGCCAGCTGGATCTCGCCTTCGATGACGGCGCGGTCGCCGTTGCGCAGCGTGCCGATCGGCACGACGCGCGTGCGGTCCTCGTAGCGCAGCGGCAGGTGGAAGAGCACGTCCTGCACCGTGTGCAGGCCGAGCTTCGCCAGCAGTTCGGCGAGCGCCGGCCCGACGCCACGCAGCGCCGTGACGGGACGTTCGGCGAGCAGGGCGGCCGCGCTCATTCCGGTATGGAGCGCTGCGGGTTACAGGACCAGGACGGCGTCGACTTCGACCACGGCACCGCGCGGCAACGCGGACACGCCGATCGCGGCGCGGGCCGGGTAGGGCTGCGTGAAATAGTCGGCCATCACCTTGTTGACCGTCTGGAAGTTGCCGAGGTCGGTCAGGTAGACGTTGAGCTTCACGGCGTTCGACAGGTCGCCACCGGCGGCCTGCGCGACCGCACGCAGGTTGTCGAATACACGCCGCACGTGCACTTCGACTTCGCCGGTCACGATTTCCATCGTCTTCGGGTCGAGCGGAATCTGGCCCGAGAGGTAGACCGTGTTGCCGGCCTTGATGGCCTGGCTGTACGTGCCGATTGCACCGGGGGCGTCGGGTGTGGTGACTGCGGTTGGGGGCACGGCGGGCTCCGGGGGGAAGGGGGGAAGGAAGGGAGGAAGGGAGGAAGGGCAGGAAGGGGAGGAAGGGCAGGAAGGGGGGAAGGGAGGAAGGGAGGAAGGGCAGGAAGGGCAGGAAGGGCAGGAAGAGCAGGAAGGGCAATGCAGTGTCGAGAGCCGCTGCACTCGTGGGGTTCTGGGCGATCGGTAGTTTAATGGCAGACGCGGCCGATCTGGGCAACTGTGCAGCCACGTGACTCGCGCTGCCGCGTGACTCGCGCTGCCACGTGACTCGCGCTGCCACGTGACTCGCGCAGCCGCGTGGCTCGCGCAGCCACGTGACTCGCGCCGCCAGGAGGTCCTGCGACCCGCGATGAACGCTGGCGTCGGGTTGCGATCTGACGGCCGCCGATCCAGAATTAGCTAGGTTAGCTAATTCCGGCGGGAGAGCTCCGATGCGCAAGGTCAACATCCACGAGGCGAAGACGACGCTGTCGCAGCTGGTCGAAGCGGCGGAATCGGGCGAAACCGTGGTGCTGGCGCGTGCGGGCAAGCCCGTGGTCCAGCTCGTGCGCCTGAAGAAGCAGCGTGGCATCAAGCTCGGCGGACTGAAGGGCAAGCTGCCGGAGAAATTGATCGCCGACATCGCCAAGCCGTTGTCGAAGAAGCAGCTGCAGCGACTCTTCGGCGGCGGGGTCGAGCCGTGAGGGTGCTGCTCGACACGCACATGGTGCTGTGGGCGCTCACCGACAGTTCGCGGCTGTCGGCCAGGGCACGCGCGGTACTCACCGATGCCGGGAACGAATGCTGGGTCAGCAGCGCCAGCGTCTGGGAAATCGCCATCAAGATCATGCTCGGCAATTACCAGCTCGGGCAGCCGCTGGATCGGCTCGGGGAGGCGATCGAGGAGGCGGGGTTCCGCACGCTCGACGTTACCGTTCGACATGCCGCCGCCATCGAACGGGTCGCGGTGCCGCACTCGGATCCGTTCGACCGGCTGTTGCTGGCACAGTGCGAGGTCGAGACTCTGCGGCTGCTGACCGCGAACAAGGTGCTGGCGAAGTTGCCGGTGGCGATCGCGGCGTGAAGGGGAGGAAGGGGGGAAGGGCAGGAAGGGCAGGAAGGGGAGGAAGGGCAGGAAGGGCAGGAAGGGCAGGAAGGGGGGAAGGTTAGTCCAGGCGTCGGTGCAGGCCCGCGACGACTGAATGCAGAATGCGCCCGACTTCATCGATCCGGACCTGCAAGTCCGCGACTTCGCCTGCCGGCAGATAGCCAACTCGCTGCGCGAGCAGAAGCTGGGTTTCCAGTTCAGCCAACGATCCGCGAGCGACACGAAGGAAGTAGATGTACTCCTTGGTGGATCGACGCGCGGACCCCTCGGCGATGTTCGAAGGAATCGACGTCACTGCGCGACGCAGCTGGGAAACCAGGCCGTAGGTCTCGGATCGGGGAAGGGCGGTGCAGGACTGATGCACCATGACTGCAAGGTCCATTGCCTTCCGCCAGAGAATCAGGTCTTTGTGATTGAGCCTGGATAGCTGCTCCATGCAGCCATCTTCAGTGCTCAGGGGATCTCGTGACGATCTCGATTTCTGGGCAGAAGTTCACGGAAGGACAGGAAGGACAGGAAGGACAGGAAGGCAAGGAAGGACAGGAAGGCAAGGAAGGACAGGAAGGCAAGGAAGTAGAACGCGCGGTGCGCGTTTCCTCCCTTCCTCTACTTCCACTCCTTCCTCTCCTTCCTCTCCTTCCTCCCTTCCTCCCTTCCTGCCCTTCCTCCCCCCTCCCCTCACGCCAGCGAGCGCGCAACCTTCAGCACTTCCGGCATGCCGCGCACCGCGCGGATCACGCTCGCGAGCTGTTTGCGGTCGTGCACCATCAGCTCGAAAATCAGCGTCGACGTGTCCGAGTCGCGCTCGACGATCGAGACGCGATCGATGTTGGTCTGCGCGCGCGCGATGGCGGATGCGACGGACGCCAGCACGCCCATGCGATTGGTGACGTCGGCGCGGATCTCGACGTGGAAGAGGCGATCGGTCGCCGCCTGCCACGTGACCGGAATCCATTTCTCCGGTTGCTTGCGGAACGACGCCAGGTTGCCGCAGGCCTCGCGATGGATCACGACGCCACGGCCGGTCGAGAGGCTCGCCAGGATCGGGTCGTTCGGAATCGGGAAGCAGCAGCGTGCGTACGACACGACCAGGCCTTCGGTGCCGGCAATGGCGAGCGGACCGGCAACGGCCTCGACCACTCCTTCCGAGTCCTCGGGCAACAGCCGGCGGGCGATGAAGGGTGCGACGCGTTCGCCGAGGCCGATCCTCTCGAACAGGTCGTCCTGTGCGCGCAAGCCGAGCTCGGCCACCACGGCGTCCACCGCTGCCGTGGGAATCTTGCGCAGCGACAGCGAGAATTCCTCGAGCGCCTGGTTGAGCAGGCGCTTGCCTAGATCGACCGCTTCGCCGCGCTTCAGGTTCTTGAGGTACTGCCGGATCGACGCGCGCGCCTTCGCGGTGACGACGAAGTTGACCCACGCGGGGTTCGGCGTGGCGCCCTTCGCCGTGATCACCTCGACGGTCTGGCCGTTGCGCAGCGGTGTGCGCAGCGGCACCAGGCGGCGGTCGACCTTGGCTGCCACGCAGCGGTTGCCGACGTCGGTGTGCACGGCGTACGCGAAATCGACGCAGGTCGAGTTGCGCGGCAGGCGCCGGATTTCGCCCTTGGGCGTGAACACGTACACCTTGTCCGGGAACAGGTCGACCCGGACGCTCTCGAGGAATTCCTCGGGGTTGCCGCCCTGCTGGATCTCGACCAGCTGCTGCAGCCACTCGCGCGCACGGTCGCCCTGCATGCCGCCTTCGGTGCCGCCGCCTTCCTTGTACTGCCAGTGTGCCGCGATGCCGGACTCCGCGACGCGGTGCATCTCCGCGGTGCGGATCTGCACCTCGATCGGCGCGCCGTTCGGTCCGAACAGCGTCGTGTGCAGCGACTGGTAACCGTTGACGCGCGGGATCGCGATGTAGTCCTTGAAGCGGCCGGGCATCGGCTTGAACACCGAGTGCACGACGCCGAGGGTGCGGTAACAGGTGTCCAGCTTGTCGACCACGAGGCGGAACCCGTACACGTCGACGATCTCGTTGAGCGAGACCTTCTTGCGCCGCATCTTCTCGTAGATGCTGTGGACGTCTTTCTCGCGCCCTTCGATCTGCGCGGGGATGTGCGCCAGGTCGAGCGCTTCCTTGAGCGACGCGGCGATGCGGCCGACGAACTGCTTGTGGTTGCCGCGCACGGCCTTCACCGCGGACTCGATCACCTTGTAGCGCTGCGGATACAACGCGCGGAAGCCGAGGTCTTCGAGCTCGCGCTTGATCGAGTGCATGCCGAGGCGGTTGGCGATCGGGGCGTAGATCTCGAGCGTCTCGCGCGCGATCGCGCGGCGCTTCGCCGGCGGCATCGCGCCCAGCGTGCGCATGTTGTGGGTGCGGTCCGCAAGCTTGACCATGATTACGCGGATGTCGCGGACCATGGCGAGCAGCATCTTGCGGAAGCTCTCGGCCTGCGCCTCGGCGCGGCTGCGGAACTGGATCTGGTCGAGCTTGCTGACGCCGTCGACGAGCTCCGCCACGTCGCTGCCGAAGCGTGTGGTGATCTCGTCCTTGGTGTTGGGCGTGTCCTCCATGACGTCGTGGAGGATCGCGGCCATCATCGTCTGCGCGTCGAGCTTGAGGTCGGCCAGCATGTCGGCGACGGCGACCGGGTGCGTGATGTACGGCTCGCCCGAACGACGCCGCTGCCCGTCATGGGCGTGGAACGCGAAATCGTATGCTTCCTGGACCAGCTCGACCTGGTCGGGCGGCAGGTAGGTTTCCAGCTTCGCGATGAGCTGGGTGATGCCGATGGAACGTCTTCCGTAAGGCAGCAGGCTGCGCAGGGAAGACGTGACGTCCATGGGCGTGCGGCGGGCGGGGGGCTAGTCTCCCAGCCCGATCTGCGGTGCGCGGAACTCACCCATGAATTCCGGTTCCGGCATCAGCTCCGGCGGCGGAGGCGGCGGCATTTCCGGTTCTTCGAGGATTTCCACGCCCACGTGGCCGGCTGCGATCTCGCGCAGGGCTAGCACCGTCGGCTTGTCGTTCTCCCATTCGAGCGTCGCCTCGGCGCCGTTCGCCAGCTTGCGCGCGCGGCGGGATGCCACGAGCACCAGCTCGAACAGGTTAGGGACGTTCTTCAGGCTGTCTTCGACGGTGATACGGGCCATTTTTGCTGGGAAACGGTTAAGGGAAAGGGGCGAAAGCATAACAGGAGGAAGGGAGGAAGGGGAGGAAGGGAGGAAGGGGAGGAAGGGCAGGAAGGGCAGGAAGGGGTTAGTCGGAAGAGAAGAGGGTGGCTCACTGGCGAGGCGGCTGCAATGTCGACGATCGCAGGCATTGTCTATCGGTTGCCTGCGCTCGCAATTTGAAATATTGCAAACAATGCAATATGCTATGCCAGCCATGAAACATGAACACTTGAAAGCTGGACGGCTTCAAGTCGGACTGACGCAGGTTCGAGCCGCCCAGCGCCTGGGTGTTTCGCAGCCGTACCTGTCGCAGCTCGAGCGGGGCGATCGTCCCGTCACGGCCGAACTGGCGCGCCGTGCAGCAGCTTTGTACGGACTGCCGGCCACCGCCTTGCCAATCCCCGAAGCCGCCCCTGGACAGGTTCCGGCGGATCCAGGCCGGCTTGCCCGCCAGCTCGCCGGCTTGGGGTACCCCGCCTTCGGACACTTACGTGGCTGCAAGGCCAATCCGGCGACGGTCCTGCTCGAGGCGCTTCGGCAACCGGACCTGGAGGTGCGGCTAACTGAAGCGCTCCCTTGGGTGGTGCTCACCTACCCGGACCTCAACTGGTCTTGGCTCGTGTCGCAGGCCAAGCTCCACGAGGTGCAGAACCGCCTCGGTTTCGTCGTCGCGACCGCCCGCACAGCAGCGGCCGCCGACGGACGGCGCCAGCCGACACTGGAGTCCTTGGCCGTCGTCGAGCAACATCTCGAACGTGCTCGCCTCGCACGTGAGGACACCCTGTGCCGCGAATCCATGTCGCCGCCTGAGCGCAACTGGCTCGGCACCACGCGTTCAGCCCTGGCGCGGCACTGGAACCTGCTTACGGGCATGACGGCTGAGCAACTGTCCTATGCGTGACAGAATCGAGTCGCCGGCCGACGACCTCGAGCTTCTGGCGGGCTTTGGCTCCGCTCTACATCGCAAGTACCGGCTCTACCTGCAGCGAGTCGGCGTCGTTACCCCGCCCTGCGATTACGGGCGTCGGTTGGTGCGCATGTTTCCCTCCGCGCCGTGGCAGCGACTCAAACTCTTCGCCCTCGATCCGACGGACCTTGCGCTCTCAAAGGTGGAGCGCAATGGCGACCGAGACCGCGAGGACTTCCTGCGCCTGACCCGCGCAGGGCTGGTCAACCTCGAAACGTTCAAGACGCGCTACGTCGAGGAATTGCGGCCATACCTGCTCACGAAGCAGGAGTGGCACGACAGGACCGTTGAATTATGGCTGGAGATCGCCTCGATACCCGACACACGTCGGTAGCCTTCTGCGGTCTCTCGGGTCCTCATCCCACCAATCCACCCTGCTATGCGGCTTACCCCGCGGCCGTGAGGCTGGCCACGAGCTTCGCCAACCCTTCCCGGCCCCGCCGCGAGGCCTCGCCCCGGCCATGGACGATGGCGTGCAGGTCAGTGACAGCCCGCTCGAAGTCGTCGTTGACCACCACGTAATCGAATTCCGACCAGTGCGTCATGTCGGTCGCGGCATCCTTCAGCCGCCGTTGTATGACCTCTTCCGCGTCCGTGCCGCGCCCGCGCAGCCGGCGTTCGAGCTCGTCACGCGAAGGCGGCAGGATGAAAATGGAACGGCACTCGGGCAGTGCACGGCGAATCTGCCGCGCCCCTTGCCAGTCGATCTCAAGGACCAGGTCCCGGCCCGCGGCGAGCGACGCTTCCACCTGGCTCCGCGCCGTGCCGTAGTAGTTGTCGAAGACCCGCGCGTGCTCCAGAAACTCGCTGCGCGCGACCATCGCCTCGAACTCGTCTTTCGCGACGAAGAAGTAATCGTGACCGTGGGTCTCGTTAGGACGC
>JAPLSF010000108.1 GCA_026398785.1 Pseudomonadota bacterium
GTGGCCGATCCGGAGGCCTCGCAGCGCTCGCGCCTCGAGCACGATTACGGCGTCACGACGGTGACCGATGCACCAGCGGCCGTCGTCGGTGCCCGCACCGTGGTGCTCGCGGTGAAGCCACAGCAGATGGCGCAGGTCGCCCGCTCGATCGCGGGCCAGGTGGCAGCCTCCGGCGCGCTCGTCATTTCAGTGGCCGCCGGCATCCGGTTGCAGGACCTCGCGCGCTGGTTGGGCACGGGCGTCCCGCTGATCCGCACGATGCCGAATCGACCCGCGCTGATCGGCGCGGGCATCACGGCGCTGTATGCCATGCCCGAAGTCGATGCGGCGTCGCGCCAGACAGCCGAGACGATCCTGACCGCCTGCGGCCCGACGGTCTGGGTTCCCGACGAAGCGCAGCTCGACGTCGTCACGGCCGTGTCCGGCAGTGGTCCGGCGTATTTCTTCTTGTTGATCGAATGCCTCGAAGCAGCCGGCATCCAGCTTGGACTCGATCCAGTGACGGCGCGCAAGCTCGCAGTCGAAACGGCACGTGGTGCGGGGCGCATGGCGGCCGAAGCCGCCGAGCCACCGGCCGAATTGCGTGCCCAGGTGACATCGCAGGGCGGCACGACGGCGGCCGCGCTTGAGGTGCTCGAAGCTGCCGGCGTGCGTGGTATTTTTGCGGCAGCAGTGGCGGCCGGCGCGCGCCGGTCCACCGAGCTCGCGCAGGAATTTGGCACGTTCTGATACCCACCCGAACCGGAACTCTACATGCAGGCCCTGCTTTTCATTCTCAACGCGCTTCTCACGCTGCTCGTGATCGCGTTCCTGCTGCGCGTGCTGATGCCGCTCGTGCGTGCCGATTTCCGCAACCCGTTCGGCGAGGCGGTATTGAAGGTCACGAACCCGCTGGTGCTGCCACTGCGCAAGTTCATGCCACCCGGCAAGCGCCTCGATCCGTCGTCGGTCGTGGCGCTGCTGATCGTGCAGTTTGCGGGTACCGTGCTGCTCCGCGCCGTGGCGGGCGGTGGCTTCGGGCCGGAGTCGATCCTGCTGGGCGGCCTCTTCGGCCTGCTGCACACCGTGCTGCAGTTCTATTTCTTCGCCGTGCTGCTGTACGCGTTGCTCAGCTGGTTCGCGGGCGCGGCCTACAACCCGGCCGCGCAGATCCTGAGCAAGCTGGTGGAGCCGCTGCTCACGCCGATTCGCCGCGTCGTGCCGCCGTTGGGCGGTCTCGACCTGTCGGCGGTCTTCCTGCTGATCGCGCTGCAAGCGCTGCAGATCCTGCTGCGATGAGCGAGGCGGCGGCTCGTCCTCGCCGTACTGCATGACCGAGCCACTACGCCGCGACGGGACCGACTGGGTGCTCGACGTTCGCGTCCAGCCGCGAGCGTCGCGCACGGAATTCGCAGGCCTCTTCGGCGACCGTCTCAAGGTCCGGCTCGATGCACCTCCCGTCGATGGCCGCGCGAACACGGCGTTGCTCGCCTTCATCGCTGCAGCATGCGGGCTGCCCAGGTCCCGTGTGTCGCTGGATACCGGTCAGACCCGCCGCGACAAGCGCGTGCGGCTGCACGACGTGGAGCAGATTCCTGCCGCACTGCAATCCGTCCTGTCGGTCGCACGGGCGGACTGACGCGCCATTCGAGGATGGCGCTCGGCTCGCAGGCACGGTTATGCTCGCGACGGAACCGGCGTTATAGTCAGTCGTGCTCGACTGCGTCGAGCCGGTGCCCTGCGCCACCCTCGCGCGAAGTTCGGGAGGAACCTGCAATGCCCACTCCAGACGCTGGGAATCAAAGCTCGTTTTCATCGCAGTGCCGTCGCGCGGCAACCGTGCTGCTGGCCGCTGCCGGCCTGCTGCTCGTGGCGGGTTGCGGCGCGAACGTCGACCAGCAAGCGC
>JAPLSF010000218.1 GCA_026398785.1 Pseudomonadota bacterium
GCACGTGAACGCGTCGATGCGTCCTTGCGTATCACGCCAGATCTCGGGACCCGTGGTCGCATAATGCGCGTCGCGATTCGCGGTAGTGTCGAACTGGTTGCCGATGGCCGCGCCCAGTTCCTCGGCCACCCGCGGTGCGAGCTTCTGGTAGTGGTTCGGGTCGGCGTAGGGCACGGTCTTCACGATGCGCACGTCGGCGCCGAGCGTGCGCAGCAGTGCCGCTTTCTCCGGCGACTGGTTGTCCGGCATCACGATCACGCACTTGTAGCCGCGCGCATTGCACAGATGCGCAAAACCGATGCCGGTGTTGCCCGCCGTGCCTTCGACAAACGTGCCGCCCGGCGCGATCAAGCCGCGGCGCTCGGCGTCGTCGAGGATGCCGCGAGCTGCACGATCCTTGACGGAGCCGCCCGGGTTAAGGAATTCCGCCTTGCCGAGAATCTCGCAGCCGGTGGCCTCGCTGGCGCGACGCAGGCGGATCAACGGCGTATTGCCAATGGTGGCAGAAAAGCCGTCGCGTACTTCCTGGCGCATGTCAGTAGACCTTTAGCGGTAGACCAGGCGTTCCTGGCCCGTATAGACGTTGAAGCGGTGTCCGCGGACGAAGCCAAGCAGCGTCACGCCGAATTCCCGGGCAGCCTCGATGGCGAGGCTCGATGGCGCACCCACCGCGCATACAACCGGGATGCCCGCCATGACCGCTTTCTGCAGCAGCTCGAAGCTCGCGCGTCCGCTGAGGAACAGAATCGTGTCATTGGCCGGCAACGTACCGGCCAGAAAGCGCGAACCAATCAGCTTGTCGAGCGCATTGTGTCGGCCCACGTCTTCGCGCAAGCCGAGCAGTTCACCAGTGCGGGAGAAGAGGGCTGAGGCATGCAGGCCGCCCGTCGAGCGGAACGCGTGTTGTTGTGACTGCAGACGCCCGGGCAACTCGCCGATCAGGCGTGCGTCAACGGTGAAGTCCGCGGGCGACGAGACCCGTTGGGCCCCGGTCGCCAATGCTTCGAGCGAAGTCTTGCCGCACACGCCGCAACTCGACGTCGTATAGAAGTTGCGTTCCAGGCGCTTCATGTCGACGTCGACACCGGCGACGAGCTCGACACGCAACGTGTTGGTGGCGACCTTGCCCATGCCGCAGTGCAGGATCTCGTGGACCTGTGCACTCGATTGCAGGATGCCTTCGGTGAACAGGAACCCCGCAGCCAGTTCGAAATCGTCGCCCGGCGTGCGCATCGTGATCGACACCGGTTGCAGGCGGAGCTTGCCGTCCACGACCCGGCCGAGGCGGATCTCCAGCGGTTCTTCGACGGCGACGGCGTCATCGCCTGCCGTAGTCGGCAGCCCCGCCTCGAATCGCTGAATCGTCGCCAGGCTTTCTTCGGGGCAGCCGGTCAACGATGGATTTGAAGCTGACGGTGACACGTGGCGGTTCCGGTGGGATCAGGTCGTGTGCGACGTGTACGGCGTCGGTGCCAGCACTTCGCAACCGTATTCGGCCGCGGAGGCGGCGAGCCAGCGCCAGAGACTGTCGAAGTAGGTGCGTACCACCAGCAGGCGATAGACAGGTTCGTCCGCGACCTGCCACAGGTGCACGGCGAGATGCGACGCGGTGGTGACTGCGACGTCACCCGTCCTGAACGAGCGTGGATGCAGGTCGATCGACACGCCCTTGGCCAGCACGTCACGCACGCGCGCACCACGCAGGTCGAGCAGGACGCGGCTGCCGCTCTGGTCGAAGACGGAGGCATGCGGGCCGAACATCACACCCAGGCGTGCTTCCACAGTTTCCGTTGCCTGCGGCCCAAGTGCGAGCCAGTGGCCCGGCCCCGACCAGACGAAGACGAGTTCGTTGCCCGCGGCGATCGTCGGAGAGGATGGCGGCGACGCGCCGAAAGCCCGCTGTGCGGCTTCTGCCGCCTGCGCTGCCTGGCCCTTGCGCGCGACGACGCTGGCCAGGGCGAACGTCGTGAGTTCCTGCAGGACGAGGCCGGGCGCACCGTCGCGGCAACCGAGACGGCCCGGGCCGTAGGCGAAGTGCAATGCGTCAGCCACGGAGGCGCGCTCCTTCCGGATCGATGAACACGGGCGAACAGACTTCAACGAGAGTCTCGGCACCGCGCAACGGGTCGACGACCATGACTCTCTCGCCATGGCGCTCGGGTCCGTTGGTCAACAGGCCGAGGCCGATCCAGTGCCCCAGGATCGGGGAGTAGCAGACGGACGTCACGTGCCCCTGGTCGTGCTCGATGCTGCGTTGCGCCTGCTGCGGAATGAAGTGCATGCCGCCGGCCAGCTTCGCCTTCCGATCGACGGTCTTGATGCCTACGAGTCGCGGCCGCGCAGGATCGACCAGGTTCGCCCGGCGACCGAGCACCGCACCGATGAAGTCCTTCTGCGTCGAGAGCATGCGGCCGAAGCCGAGATCGTGCGCGGTGGTCTGGCCGTTCAGCTCGCTGCCGACGACATGGCCCTTCTCGACACGCAGTACGTTGAGCGCCTCGAGGCCATAAGGCACGACGCCCAGGTCCTGCCCCGCGTCATGCAGCGTGCGGATCAGTGCATCGCCACGGTGGCCGGGGACCGCGATTTCGTAGGCCAGCTCGCCCGAG
>JAPLSF010000057.1 GCA_026398785.1 Pseudomonadota bacterium
GCGCATGAAGCCGAGCAGCTTCTGGCCGACGAACATCGCGGCGGTGACCCAGCCGAGGAACAGCAGCAACAGGTAGAGCATGAGCACGATCAACGCGAGCGGTATGCCGATGATCGTGACCAGCAGCAGGACGACCAGCACCGGCAGGCACACTAGGATCACGAACCCAAGGCCGAGGCTGCGCAGAGGTTCCTGGCCGATCCACTGCGCCGCGCGAGTCGAGTACGCCGGAAAGGCGAGCATGAACAATGTGCCGGCAACGAACACGCCGAGCATCCACAGGAACGAGCCTACCCCGTGCGCGACGGTGCGCACGTCCCGCGCCGTCTCGTGTTCGTCGACGTAGTGGCCAACGTCCGTCTGGTGGAACTCGATGCCACCCGCAATCTGCGCGCCTTCGGGCAGCGCGGGTTCACGCGCGCTGTGGACGATGAGCTTGCCGTCGATGCGCGTGTTCGGGCCGATGTCGACTTCTTCGGCGTGGACCTCGGCGTCGCCCTGCACGACGCCGTCGATGCGTACGCTGGCGCCAGATGCCTGCAGGTATTCTTGCGCGTTGCCCTCGAACCGGATGCGGCCGCCGGTCAGCGACAGCCCGCCCATGATCGTAGTGGCGGGGCCGAGCTCGACGTCGCCGCCGGCCACGCGCGCGTTCCCGGCGACGATTGCATCGACCTGCACTTCGCCACCGGCGACGTAAAGATCGTCGCCGACGCTGCCGCCGATCGATACTTCGCCGCCCGCGGCGATGAGGTCGCCTTTCACCTCACCCGCCGTCGCAACGTGCCCACCCGCGAGCATCGCGTCGCCCGCGACCGGGTCGGTAAGGTTGAGCGAGCCGCCCGCGCCGAAGTAGTCCGAGCCGAACTGCTTCGAAACGGAGTCCTCGCCATGGTGTTCGAGGCTGCAGCCTGCGATGAACAGGCCCAGGGCGAACACGCCCAGGGTCCGTGCGACCGGTGTCATATCGGTTCTCCTCGACTCCCGTCGCCCTGCCGGACAGGGACGCGCGGGATTTGGCAGGCCATCGCCGATCAGTCTAGGGCAAGCCCGCGGACACGGATATGTCCGGGGACTCCGCTCGTCCCACCGTGCCCACGTTTCGGCGCACGTGCGGACGCCACCAAAGAAAAAGCCGCGACTCGCTGAGCGAACCGCGGCTCTTCCGACGCATGGTCTTCCGTGACAGCCCGCAATCGTCCCCCGGTCGGGCCTCCCATTTCGTCTGTCGCCCGGTCTCCCCCAGCTTGCGACTGTCCGCTGTTCTACGTGGTTTGCCGGCAGGCGTCACCTTGCAGCGCAAAAACGACTGCACGCCAGTTAAGGGTTGAGTTCGTTCGGGTTAACACGTCTCTTTTTGGCAACAGCAGCGGTCAGGACTTCAGCGCCGAGCCCTCGGTCATGTAGCCGCCGAAGCGCGGGACGCCGCGCAGATAGTAGTGCTCCGCATCGATCAGCTGCAGACCGGACTGGTTCACGAGTGCGACCGTGTCGCGGCTCAGGTGACAACCGCCCGCAATCCGCTGCTGGATCGGCTCAAGTCGACGCTGCCAACGGGCCACCCCTGCATCCGGCGAGAGGCCGTGTTCGAGAAAAAGAAACCGTCCGTCCGGCTTGAGGACGCGTCGAACCTCGCCGAGGGCGTGCACGACGTCGGGGATCGAGCACAGCGTCAGCGTGCAGACCACGGTGTCGAAACTCTCGCCTGCGAACGGCAGATGCTCGGCATTGAGGTGATGGAAATCGACAGCGATGCCGGCTGCCGCGATACGCGGCTGCGAGAAACGGTCGAGGTCGGTGTCCGGGTCGATGGCTTCGATGCGGCTCACGCCCGGCGGATAGTGCGGCAGGTTACGGCCAGTGCCGAAGCCGATCTCGAGGATGCGTCCCGTTGCACGGGCCAGTGTTCGCCGCCGTGGCTTGGCCAGGACCCGGCTGCCCATGGCGAGGTCGAGCAGGTAGGGGAAAACGCAATGATGGTAGAGGCCCAAGGCTGGTGATCCGGACTGTTCAAGGTTGCTCTTTTGTAAGTGTTTCTAGATCAGAGCGCAATCATTGCTCCATTTTCATTGCCGTATAATTTGCTTTTGGTTGACAACGCCTCGGCCGGGAGAGGCCCGGGGTGCGCGTGCTATGTACCGCCCGGTCAGGTAGATTGCGCGCCCTCACCGCCCCGACCGGGCCAGCGCAACCGAGCACTTCATGGGACGCATTTTCGAAGTCAGAAAGCACACGATGTTTGCGCGCTGGAACCGCAT
>JAPLSF010000173.1 GCA_026398785.1 Pseudomonadota bacterium
CCTGGCTGCGGATCGCGCCGCTGCAAGGACGGTCCGCACCGCGCCGGCGGGTATCGAGCGACTGCGGCTCGCCACTCCGCTGACGCGCGAGAACGCCAGGTCCGCCATCGATCCCGTGCTGCTTCGCAGCAACGGCAGCCAGCAGGTGCTGGTGCGGTTCAGGTCACCCTCGGTGGCGGAATCCAGCATCACGAATCCTGCCGACGGGATCATGCGTCGCGAACAGATCCGGATCGAACAGGGCACGTTCGTCGATCGCGTGCAACGGCTCGCACCCGGCGCGCGCATGATCGCCGAGGTCCAGGGCGTGCTGAATGCAGTCGTCCTGCAGGCGGACTCGGCAACGATCCGGCAGATTGCGGCCGACCCTTCGGTGGCACGTGTTTCGCGCGTGATCGACTACAAGCTCGACCTGTCGGAGACGGTTCCGTACATCACCGCGCGCAAGCTGCAGAGCGTCAACAAGGGTAATGGCGTCAAGGTCGCGGTGCTCGATTCCGGCATCGACTACACCCACGCCGCGTTCGGCGGTCCAGGGACGGCCGCGGCCTACGAGGCGGCCTACGGCACGTCCACGACGGACCCGCGCAATACGACTCGGGACGGGCTGTTTCCGACCGCACGCGTGGTCCGGGGCCACGATTTCGTTGGTGAAGCCTGGCCGAACGGTGAACTCGCGCCGGACCCGGACCCGATCGACTGCGGCCCGACCGTCATCGACTGTGCGGGCAGCCACGGCACCCATGTCGCCGACATCATCGGCGGCGCCGCGGGCGTGGCGCCGAAGGTCAGGCTGTGGGCCGTCAAGGTCTGCAGCGCGGTCAGCAGCTCCTGCAGCGGCGTGGCGCTGTTGCAGGGCATGGAATACGCAGCCGACCCGAACGGCGACGGCGACACCTCCGACCGCGCGGACATCATCAACATGTCGCTCGGTTCGCCCTATGGGCAGCCGTTCGACGACGACCTCGCCGCGGCCGTGCAAGGTGCGACGAAGCTGGGCATCCTCACGGTCGCGTCCGCCGGCAACGAGGGCGACAAGCCGTACGTGACGGGCTCACCGGGCGCGGCCCCCACTGCACTGTCGGTCGCCCAGACCGCGGTTCCGAGCGACTTCCAGCCGTATTTCGACGTGACCGCTCCGGCGAACATCGCCGGCAGCTACCCGGCCATCTACCAGTCGTGGTCGGCGCCGCTGCCGGGCGTCGTGGGGTCGACGATGCAGTACGGCGACGGCGCAAGCGGCAATCTCAACGGTTGCGCTGCGTTCGAGGCCGGCTCGCTGGCCGGCAAGATCGTCCTGGTCGATCGCGGCAGCTGTGACTTCAGCCTCAAGATCTCCAACATCGCCGCCGGCAACGGCTTGATCGGCATCATCGGCCTGATCGCCCCGGGCGACCCGTTCGAAGGCGCGCTCGGCGAGGGTACGCCCAGCATCCCCGGCTACATGATCAGCCAGGCACTTTCGAGCAGCCTGAAGGCGGGCCTGCCCGCCACGACGCTGCGCTTCGATCCGAACAACGGCGTGCCGCTCGTCATGGGCATGGTCGGCAGTTCGTCGCGTGGACCGAGCAACTACTACAACGCGATCAAGCCTGAGATCGGCGCGCCCGGGGCATCGGTTTCCGCGCTTGCGGGCACCGGCACGGGCACGGAGCCGTTCGGCGGCACCTCGGGTGCGGCACCGATGGTGACCGGTTCCGCGGCGCTGGTGCTCGGCGCGCTGCCGAACCTGAAGCCCTTCGAGGTCAAGGCCCGGCTGATGAACAACGCCGAGCGCCAGATCTTCACGGACGTCGCCACCGGCCGACTGGCCGAGATCACGCGCATCGGCAGCGGCGAGGTCCGTGCCTACCGCGCCTGGGCGGATCCCGCCGCAGCCTGGAACACCGACACGCGCATTGCGGCACTGAGCTTCGGACAGGTCGATGCGAGCCAGAAGGTGCTGACGCTGACCAAGCGGGTCTCCGTCCGCAACTACTCGGACGAGCCGATCACCTACGCAATCAGGGCACCGTTCCGCTTCGCGGACGACCGGGCTCTTGGCGCGGTCAAGATCTCAACGCCGGACTCGTTTACCGTGCCAGCGCATAGCACGCAAGACTTCCCGGTCACGATGACGATCTACGGCGACAAGGTCCGGGACAACCAGATGAACTCGGGCTCGGCCGGCGCCGATCCTGGAGCGCTGACGTTCAACGAGATCGACGGCTACCTCGTGCTCGATGCCGGCACCACGTCTCGCATCCACCTGCCGTGGCACGTCCTGCCGCGCAAGGCCGCGGACGTGACCGGGAACAAGAAGCTGGCCTTCGCCCAAGGCGTGGCCACCGCCACGCTCCACAACAACGGCGTGGGAACGGCGCAGAACGACGCCTATGCCTTGCTGGCAGTCAGCCCGAACCAGCCGAGGGGTGGCCGCGGCGAAGGCATGCCGACTCCCGACATCCGCGCGGTGGGAATCAACACCTACCCGGTGCCGGCAGGGTTCTGTTCTGACAATGAATCGTTCCTGTGGGCCTTCGCGATCGACACCTGGGAGCGGCAGACCCACTCCCTGCCGGTCGCCCATTTCGTCTCGCTGGACATCAACCGGGACGGGGTCTGGGACTACGACGTCGTGAATCTCGACGGGTCGCTGCTGAACGTCACGGACGGCCGCCAGTTCACGTGGGCGATCAATCGGGCGACGGGCACTGCGGAAGCGTTCTTCTACGCGGAACACGCCACGAACACCGGCAATACGGTGTTGCTGGTCTGCGGCGAGCAGGTCGGCTTGACCGGCACCGACATGCTGGCGACCAACGTCGACATGATGGTCGAGACGGCCGACTGGTACTTCGGCGGCCCTGGTGACGTGGTGACCGGATTGACGGTCACGCCTTACGGCGAGCGCTATCTTGGCGTCACGGCCGACGTCCCGGGCAACAGCACCGGTTCGATGGACGTGTACGACTTCGGACTGTTCCCGGGTAATACCGACGAACTCGGCGTCCTGCTGTTCACGAATGGCGCGCGTTCCGGCAGTACCGGCGGCGCCACCCGTAGCACCGAGGCGTTGCAGTTCAAGCCGTAAGCTCGGACGCGGGTCGACACTGACAGGGCCTCCCCCGCAAGGGGGAGGCCCTTTTCATTTCAGGACGCTGACGGTGGAGCGGCACGCAGCGACTCGCAAAGCCGGAAATTCCCCCGGCCATCGCTGCGATAGTCGAAATTGCGCCCCGCCACGTCGAAGACGATCCAGTAACCGGGTACGGGGGCCTGGGTGTAGAACTCGCCCGGCCGTGGGCACCCGAGCGAGCCGTCGCTCCAGGTGACGGCCTCGTCCCGGATCAGTCGCACGGCCGAGGGGTCCGCTCCCGAACGGCGTGTCGCGTCCTCGCGCACCTGCGCGACGAGGTCCGCAGGGGCTTCGCCCATCACTGGCGCCCGCGGCGCGGGGATGCGCTCGGGCAGGGGTTTGGACGAGGTACCGCGCGCTTCGACGCGACCCGTCTTGGCGTCCACCGGCTCGTCACCGGCCTGGGCACCGACACAACCCTGCAGTAGAACGCCGCATACCAGCAGGGTCGCAGCTCCGGGTCTCGATCGCTCCACCTGCCCTGCTCCTTTGCGCCAGGGGACGCCTCTTTGATCCAGACTCGTCCCCGTCGATGAAGTTCAGCCCGGGCGCTGTTGCGCACCGCGGGACGCAGCACGCAGAGCCCTGCGCCGCTCTTCAACAATGTCTCGACACGCATGCGGGCGGCGGCGCGACGACCTCAGCCTCCGCGAATCCAAACGCAGTGGCGAATACAACAGCGACATCTGGCGACTGCTCGAGCTTCCGGAAGTTGCTCTGCCTGCCGGGGTCGCCGAGTCTATCTGCCCAGCGAGGGCCTACGCCGGCACCGCCGGCGCGACGCGGTTCGCCGGACAGAACACCGGCCGGCCGCGGGACATCGCGTGATAATTCAGCGTCTGCTCGCCTGCCTGCAGCACGATCCGGTACCCGGCCACGAGTGCCTGCGTGTAGGCCATGCCGGGCTGCGGGCAACCGAGCGACCCGTCCGGCCACGTCACTGCCTCTGCGCTCGTCACCTTGATGTCGACCCGCGCCGTCGTCGAACGGTTGGCGGCATCGTCGAGCGCGGCCTCGATCATCTCGGCGGGAGCGTTCGTCACGGTCTGCTCCTTGACGACGGGGGGTGGACCGCCAGCCGCCTGTCCCAGCGCCCACCCGGATGCGAGCGTGCAGGCCAACCACGCGCCGGTCAGCGGCCCGCGCCAGCGAACCATCGAACCGGGACGTGCCCGGTGCAGTACTCTTGTCGGCATCCAGCGTGACTCCGTTGCGTGACCCGGGATCCCGGATCGGTCAGACATGAACTATCGCCACGCGTTCCATGCGGGGAACTTCGCGGACGTGCTGAAGCACGTCGTGCTCATGATGCTCGTCGAGCACCTGAAGAAGAAGCCCGCACCGTTCTTTTACCTCGACACGCATGCCGGCGGCGGCACGTACGACCTGAGCCTCGGCGAGTCGCAGCGCAGTGGCGAATACAAGAATGGCATCGGCCGGTTGCTCGAGTTTCCCGAGGCCGCGCTCGCGCCGGAACTCGCGGATTACGTGCGCCTGGTCAAGGCATGCGCCGGCCCGGGCCGCAGCGCGATCACGGCTTACCCGGGCTCACCGACCATCGTCGCGAAGATGCGCCGTCTGACGGACCGGATGGTGCTGGCGGAGACGCATGCACGCGAAGCGCAGGCACTGCGCTCCAGCCTGGGCTGGCAGAAACTCGTATCGATCGTCGCAAGCGACGGTTACGCCGCGCTGAAGGCCCAGTTGCCGCCGCGCGAGAACCGCGGCCTCGTGCTGATCGATCCGCCTTTCGAAACGGACAACGAGTTCGATCGCATTCTCGGCGCGCTGGAAACCGGCCATGAACGCTGGCCGACCGGCACCTACTGCATCTGGTACCCGCTCACGGAACGCGCGGCGCCGTTGCGCTTTCGCCGCAATCTGGAAGGTTCGGGTATCCGCAAGGTGCTCGACGTGACGATGAGTGTGATGCCCGACGACTCGGCCGTGGGCCTGCGCGGGTCGGGCCTCGTGATCGTGAATCCGCCGTGGCTGCTGGACGAACGGCTGGCGGAATTGCTGCCGGATCTGCACCGACTGCTGGTGCCCGACGGTGCGGGCGGCACGAGCGTCGATTGGTGGATCGGCGAATGAAAGAATCACGGGTTAGTCCGACTTCTTCCCCTTCCGGCCCTTCCCCCCTTCCTCCCCTTCTTCACTTCCTGGTGCCTGAAACACGTCACCACGTGATCGTTCACCATCCCCGTCGCCTGCATGTGTGCATAGATGATCGTGGAGCCGACGAACTTGAAGCCGCGCCGCCGCAGGTCCTTGCTGAACGCATCCGACTCGGGTGAAGTCGCCGGCACCTGTGACATCTCGCGCCATCGATTCACGATCGGCTGGCCACCGACGAACTGCCAGCTGTAGTGCGCGAAGCTGCCGAATTCCCGCTGCACCTCGAGGAAGCACCGTGCGTTGGTGATCGCCGACTCCACTTTGAGCCGGTTGCGCACGATGCCTGGGAACTGCAGCAGTTTCTCGACCGTGCGTGAGTCGAAGCGCGCCACTTTCACCGGGTCAAATTCGGCAAACGACTCGCGGTAACCCTCGCGCTTGCGCAGGATCGTCGACCAGCTGAGCCCGGCCTGCGCGCTCTCCAGGATCAGGAACTCGAACAACCGGCGGTCGTCGTGGACGGGAACGCCCCATTCCTGGTCGTGGTAGGCGATGTATTCCGCGCTCATGCCGGAATACGACCAGCCGCACCGGGTCCGTGCATCGGGGGCCAAAGATGCGGGCTGAACCGCAGCTGCCTTGGGCGTCTTGGCCTTGGCAACGGGCTTCCGGGCGGATTTCGTGCTCATGCGCGGATTCTGCCCCCGGCGTTGTGGCTATTGCGTTCTTTTCGCGGCCGGTCCCGCTCGGGTATAAAGTCCGGATTCCGATCGAAAAAGCGCCCGCCTCCATGACCCACCCCGACGCCCCCGGCCAGTTCCCTCGTGTCCGCATGCGCCGCATGCGCCGCGACGCCTTCTCGCGCCGCATGATGCGGGAGACGACGCTGACCCCGGACGACTTCATCTTTCCCATGTTCGTCATGGAAGGCACGAAGCAGCGCGTGGCGATCCCGTCGATGCCGGGCATTGAGCGCGTGACGGTGGATGAGCTGGTCCGCGAGGCTGAAGCAGTCGCGCGTCTCGGCATCCCGGCACTCGCCCTCTTCCCGGTCACGCCGCCCGAGGTCAAGAGCCTCGATGGCCGTGAAGCCTGGAACCCCGATGGCCTGGCACAACGCGCCGTGCGTGCGATCAAGCAAGCCGTGCCGGAACTCGGCGTGGTGACCGACGTCGCGCTCGATCCTTTCACCACCCACGGCCAGGACGGCATCATCGACGCGACCGGGTACGTCATGAACGACGTCACGGTCGAGGCGCTGGTGAAGCAGGGCCTCTCGCATGCCGAGGCGGGCGCAGATGTCGTGGCACCCTCGGACATGATGGACGGCCGCATCGGCGCACTGCGCGACGCGCTCGAAGCCGCGGGCCACATCCACACGCGCATCCTCGCCTACTCCGCCAAATACGCGTCGAGCTACTACGGCCCGTTCCGCGATGCCGTGGGCTCGGCTGGCAACCTCGGCAAGGGCAACAAGTACAACTACCAGATGGATCCGTGCAACTCGGACGAGGCGCTGCGCGAAGTCGAACTCGACCTCGCCGAAGGCGCGGACATGGTGATGGTGAAGCCCGGCATGCCGTACCTCGACATCGTGCGCCGCGTGAAAGATCGCTTTGGCGCGCCGACCTTCGTGTACCAGGTCAGCGGCGAGTACGCGATGCACATGGCCGCGGCACAGAACGGCTGGCTCGACGAGCGCGCGGTCGCGCTCGAATCGCTCAGCTGCATCAAGCGCGCGGGCGCCGACGGCATTCTCACGTATTTCGCGAAGCGCGCAGCGGTGTGGCTCAAGGAAGGGCGCTGATGGGCAGAACCAACTCCTACGCCCTCTTCGGCTACCCGGTCCATCACAGTTGGTCGCCGTTCATCCACGGCCTGTTTGCACGGCAGACGGGGCAGGACATGTTGTACCGGCTGCATGAGGCTCCGCCGGACCAGTTCCGTCACGACTTGCTCGAATTCTTTTTCGAGCAGGGTGGGTCCGGCGCGAACATCACGCTGCCGCACAAGCGCGCGGCCGCGGAGATGGTCAATGAGCTCACGCCGCGGGCCCAGCTCGCGGATGCCGTCAATACCGTCCTGCGTCGCGAAGGCGAACTGATCGGCGACAACACGGATGGCGTCGGCCTGGTCACCGATCTCACGCAGAACCTGCGGCTGAACCTCACGTCGCCGCGCATATTGATGCTCGGCGCCGGCGGTGCAGCGCGCGGGGCGATCGGTCCGCTGCTGGAGCTGAAACCGTCGACTCTCGTGATCGCCAACCGCACAGCCAGACGCGCCATCGAGCTGGCCGACGAGTTTTCCAGTCGCGGCGAAGTGAGCGGCGCTGCCTTCGACGGTGTCGAGCCGCTCGAACCGTTCGACGTGATCATCAATGCAACTTCTGCCAGCCTGAAAGGCGAGGTGCCGCCGATCCATTTCCGCGCGGTGGACAGGAACACTGTGTGCTACGACATGGCGTACGGGATCGGCGAAACGCCCTTCACGCAATGGGCCCGTGATCGCGGCGTGAGAGTCGTGGCGCAGGGTTGGGGCATGCTGGTCGAACAGGCGGCCGAAGCGTTCTTCGTCTGGCGCGGCGTGCGCCCGCAGACGCCACCCGTGCTGGAAGCGCTGCAATTCCGCGCTAACTACCTGGCGGCAGCTGCGCGTACTCGTTCTTGAGCAACACGTAATCGCACGCCATCTGCGGGATGCGCGCGATCTCTTCGGACCGCAACTCGCGCGCTCGACGCGCGGGATGGCCGACGTACAGGTAACCGGATTCGAGCCGCTCGCCCGGCGTGACGACACTGCCGGCGCCGATGATCACGTCGCTCGCAACTTCGACGCCATCCAGCACAATGGCGCCGATACCGACCAGCACGCGGTCCGCTATGGTGCAGCCGTGCAGCGCAACCTTGTGACCGATGACGATGTCCTCACCGAGGATAGTGGCCCAGCCCGCGTCGTTGCCAGGGTAGGGACGCGAGACGTGGATGATGCTGCCGTCCTGGACGTTGCTGCGAGCGCCAATGCGGATTCGATTGACGTCGCCGCGAATCAGCACGAACGGCCAGATCGAGGCGTCTGCGCCGAGCACGACGTCGCCGATGACCAGCGCCGCAGGATCGACCCACGCGCCCGGCCCCAGGGTGGGAGACACGCCGCGATAGGTTCGAATCGCCATGCTGGACCGCTCGCATTCCTCGGATTTGGGACGCACAGTCTAGACGCTGCCACCGGGCAACCGGCAATCTAGCCGTTCGCGGGATCATTCCCGCCCCGGAAAATGACA
>JAPLSF010000264.1 GCA_026398785.1 Pseudomonadota bacterium
GCGTTCAGTCTCGGCACGGATCCGGCCGGCGCGCCGATCCTCGTGAAGTACGGCGCGTTCCTGCAGAACATCTTCGACTTCGTGATCATCGCTGCCGCGATCTTCATGGCCCTCAAGGCGATCAACAAGCTGAAGGCTCCGCCGCCCCCCGCGGCGGATCCGGCGCCGGCTGCGGACGTGGTGCTGCTCGGCGAGATTCGCGACCTGCTGAAGAAGCAGTAGTCGCCTGCACCTCTCCCGCTCGCGGGAGGTCGCCCGAGTGGGCGCGTGCGGGCTCCGGCGACAGCGGTTGGACGACGGTACGCCGGGAGGAGACTGCCTCCGGTGCGGACCGTGTCGGACGCCGCAGCTCGAGCGCAGGTGCGAGGCGGCATCGCGGGATCTGTTGGTCCGCTGGCACCATCGCCTCGCGCCCGCTCGAGCAAGGATCGCCGTGAATCGTGCGGTTCCTCCGCGCGATTCACGATGCGCGGGAGACCCCGGTCCGCACCGGAGGCAGTCTCCTCCCGGCGCACCGTAACCACTGAGGCCGCAACGACCTTCACCTTGGGTCTCTCCCACCGCTCGGCGGGAGAGGGGGCGGGTTACGCGATCCGGGCGAAGGCATCCCGGGTGAGGTTCTCCGGCGTGCCCGACGCCGTGCAGGCGACGTCGTCCTCGATGCGTATGCCGCCATAAGGTTGCAGGCGCCGCACGACATCCCAGGCGATGTAACGGCCGAGACCGTTCTGCTGCGCCTCGTCGAGCAGCAGGTCGATGAAGTACAGGCCCGGCTCGATGGTGACGACCACGCCCGGTTCGAGCCGGCGCGTCAGGCGCAGGTAACGATGGCCCGTCGGACGCGGAATTTCGGTGCGGCCCGAATCGTCCGCAGCGAGACCCGCCACGTCATGCACCTGGATGCCGAGCAGGTGCCCGATGCCATGCGGGAAGAACACGCCGGACACGCCGTTTTCCGCAGCCTGTTCGGCCGTGCATCCCGTGACGACACCCGCCTGCACCAGCGCGCCGGCAATCAGCCGATGAGCGAGCAGGTGAATCTCGCGGTAGTCGAACCCTGGTTGAACCGCGGCGCAGAGTTCGAGCTGCAGTTTCTCCATCGCAGCCATCAGCTCGAGGAACGTCGGATCGGTGCCAGCCGCATCCGCGACGTGCGTGCGCGTGATGTCGCTGGCGTAGCCGCGGAACTGCGCGCCCGCGTCGATCAGGAACGTGGGTCGCGGCACGTCGCGCCGGCGGCCCAGCGTCGTGTAGTGCAGGATTGCGGCCCCCTCGCCAAACGCGATGATGTTGCCGTACGGCAGTTCCTGTTCCCGCAACCCGACGGCCGAGCAGTACGCCTGGTGCACCTCGAATTCCGACGCTCCCGCGCGGTAGGCCGCGGCTGCCGCAACGTGACCGACCGCGCCAAGCCGTGATGCCTCGCGCATGCACGCGAGTTCGTAGGGCGTCTTGGCCGCGCGGTCGTAATGCAGGTACGCCAGCAGTCCGGCCGGGTTCGTGGCGCTGAAGCCCCATTCGGCGAACTCGGCGGGTGGCTCGCCGATGCAGGCCAGGCGACGATTGCCGGCATCGAGCAGCCCGCGCGCATCGGCGGGCTCCCGGATCACGGTGAGGTCGAATTCGCGGGTCCAGGCAGCCGTCGGCACCGTCGGCGGCTTGTGCCAGTAATCGGCGGGCTGATGAAACACCAGCTGGGGCCGGCGGCCGGGCAGGTAGCGGACAAAGCAGTCCGGCGCTTCCTGCAGGGGTGCCCAATGCAGGAAATGCGGGTTCGCCTTGAAGGCGGGGCCATGGTCGTCCAGGAAATGCAGCCCGGGGCGGCCCGAATACACGACGAGGCCGTCGTAGCCTTCGCGCTCGAGGGCTCGGTCCGCAAGTGCCTGCACGTGCTGCAGGTGGGCAGAAAACAACAGGTCTATGGCATCGGTCATGGCTTGGGCCCCAGGGTCAGGAACCCGTGATCATAGGAGAACCGGGGCCCGATGGGCGGTTTGTTGAGTGCTCCGACCCAACCGGTTGTCGCCAGATAGAGACGGTTTTACGGCTTACGTTTGGAAAGCAGGGTCCTAGAATCGCCTCCGCGCATCAAGCAGGCCCGCCGCAAGATGGGTCGGCCGAAGGTGCAAGGTGTTCGACATCAACTGACTGCAAATTTTGGGGTACTTATCAATGAACGCGAAGATCGCCCTCGCCGCCGCCCTCGCCGCCCTCGCCCTCGCCGGCTGCGCCAAGAAGGAAGAAGCCGTCGAAGCCACGCAGGAAGCCGCTGCTGACGCCGCCGCTGCCGCTGGCCAGGCTGCCGACGCCGCCACGGACGCTGCCGCTGCCGCCACGGACGCTGCTGCCGCTGCTGGCGAAGCCGCCGTTGACGCCACTGCCACCGCCGCTGGCGACGCCGCCGCTGCTGCTGGCGACGCTGCTGCCGCCGCTGGCGACGCCGCCGCGACTGCTGGCGCTGCCGCGCAGGACGCCGGCGCTGCCGTGCAGGACGCCGCCAAGGAAGCGACCAAGTAATTGGCGCTGACTGTTCGTCGGCCCGTTGCGGGCTGACGAAAAAATGGGGCGGATCCCGGCTGGGGTTCGCTCCATTTTCATTGCAGGAGACCAGCCCCGGCGCCCCAGCGGCCCGGTGATCGACACACCCGCTGGAGGCGGGTCGAGCAGTGCCTGTAACGGTACGTGACGCTCGCAGCTCAACTCAGGACCGCGAATGGATTCGCACGGTCTACCGCGACTATCTTGCGGAACTGTCGGCGTCCAAGACCGGGCTCTTCCCTGCGCTTGGCGAATGGGATGCGCGCGAAAGCGAGTTCCTGGCCGGCTGGTTCGCCGATTCTGGTGCCAACCCTTTCGTGATTCTCGACGAGGGTCACCGCGCCGGCTTCGCCCTCGTAGCGCGGCCGCCTGCGTTTCCGCGCACGTCGGTCAACTACCGGATGGCCGAATTCTTCATCGTGAGTACTGCGCGCCGCCGCGGCGTGGGCGCGTTTGCCGCCTCGCTGCTGTTCAACCGCTTTGCCGGCGACTGGGAAGTGCTCGAGGACGAGCAAAACCGCCCGGCGCTGCAGTTCTGGCGCCGCGTGATCGCGCGCCAGACGGCGGGTCATTTCTCGGAAACGCGTGGCGGCGGGGAAGTGCGCCATCGCTTCCGCACGGAAGCACACCCCTCGGTTCGCGGCGCGAACTGA
>JAPLSF010000009.1 GCA_026398785.1 Pseudomonadota bacterium
CGACCGACATGGTGCTCGCCAAGCTCGGCGGCGTGCCGGTCACTGCGCTGTTCTCAACGCTCGGCCGCACCGCGGCCCGCGGCCTGGAATGCAGCTGGGCGGCCCACAAGCTGAAAGCAGAGTTCGACAAGCTCGTCGCCAACATCAAGGCGGGCGACACGGCCACGGCCAACATGGACAATTTCGAGCCGTCCACCTGGCCGAAGTCGGCCAAGGGCCACGGCTTCGTCGAAGCCCCGCGCGGCTCGCTGTGTCACTGGATCGACATCGAGGACAAGAAGATCAAGAACTACCAGTGCGTCGTGCCGACGACCTGGAACGCTAGCCCGCGTGACCCGGCCGGCAAGATCGGCGCCTACGAGGCAGCGTTGCTCGACACGCCGATGCACGATCCTGAGTTGCCACTCGAGATCCTGCGCACGATCCATAGCTTCGATCCATGCCTGGCGTGCGCTACGCACGTGCTCGACATGGAGGGCAACGAGGTCACGAGCGTCAAGGTCCGGTAAGGAGGGCTGCCATGAGCAAGATGTACCACCCTTCGACACCGGTCGCGAACCGCGTACGTGAGGGTCATTTCGGCGAGGCGATCCTGCCGCCCGCCGGCGTGCTGTCCGGTCCGGTCTACGTCTACGACGCTGCGATCCGGATCTGGCACTGGGTGACGGCACTGTGCATTGTCGTGCTGGCCATCACGGGGTATTTCATCGGGGCGCCTCCGCCGAGCCTGGGCGGCGCGGAGACCACCGGCCACTTCCTGTTCGGCTACATCCGCTTCGTGCATTTCTCCGCGGGGATGATCCTCGGCGTCATGTTCCTGCTGCGGATCTACCGGGTGCTGCTGGGCGGCCCCCATGCGCGGCAGATTTTTTACGTGCCGTTCTGGAGCTTCGCCTGGTGGAAGGACTTGTTCGGCGAAGTGGGCTGGTATCTCTTCCTGAAGCCCCCGAAGGAGTACATCGGGCACAACCCGCTGGCGCATGCGGCGATGTTCTTCATGTTCCTGCTGCCGCTGCTGGTGCTGCTGCTCACCGGGTTCGCCCTCTTCTCCGAAGCCATGGGCGTCACGAGCGGCTGGTACACCGTGTTCGGCTGGGTGTTCAAGGTGTTCGGCGACTCGATGACGGTGCACACGTGGCACCAGGGCGCCATGTGGGTCATCCTCATCTTCTCGATGGTGCACATGTACATGGCGATCCGCGAGGACATGACGCACCGCCAGACGACGATCAGCTCGATGGTCAGTGGCTGGAGGTTCTACCGCTGAACCAGGGGCGCAAGCCCTGATCGATCTCGGTAACGGGACCGTGGGACGAGGGCGATCGTCGCCCGGAATCCTGCGGTCCCGTTATACTTTTAGACACTATCCAAGTGCGCCGCCAAGTGCGCCGCCAAGTGCACTGTATGACACGCGGGAGTGACAATGACTGACGAATCTGCGGCGCCAGAACAGCGCATCGTGGTCCTCGGGGTAGGCAACCTGCTGTGGGCCGACGAAGGGTTCGGCGTGCGCTGCGTCGAGGCGCTCGGCGAGGGCTGGGACCTGCCACCGGACGTCGGCCTGATGGACGGTGGCACGCTCGGCCTGGCCCTCGTGCCGCTCCTGCTCGATACGACGCACGTGCTGCTGTTCGACGCCGTCGCGCATCGCGGCGAGCCGGGCACGCTGATCGTCGCGCGCGACGAAGAGATTCCCGCGTTGATGGGTGGCAACAAGATGAGCCTGCACCAGGTCGGGATGAACGACATCCTGGCGAGCCTCGAACTCCTCAACCACAAGCCCGCGCATTTCACCGTGGTCGGCATCAAGCCCGTGGAGCTCGCGGATTACGGCGGCAGCCTCACCGAGCGGGTGCAGTCACAGATTCCCGCGGCGCTGCAGCTCGGCATCGACGAACTGCGTCGCTGGGGCGTCGAGGTGCGCGAGCGTGCCGGCCGTCCCGAGCGCGACGTCGTGATCAGCGCGCTGCGGCAAGAGATCTACGAATCCGGTCGCCCGGCGCCGGACGTTGCGTGCCGCCTGGGTGATGAGCGCTTCCTGGCGATCCGCGCTGCGGCCAAGGCGCGCGGCGATGAAGAAACCGGGGGGGGCAACGCATGAGCGGCGTGATCGACGCATTGGCCTCGCACCCATCGTGCGACGTGCTGCGCAAGCTCCAGCTCGACGACTGGCTCGCCCGCACTCCGCGCGGGCTGCTGTTTTTCGTCGGCGATCGGCCCGAAGGTCTGGACGTGACCGTGGTCGTGCGTGAACTCGCGACGAGTTACCAGGGCCGGCTGCGTGTCGGCTTCATCGACCAGCGCGACGAGGCGGCGCTGATGGCGCGCTTCGGCGTGGTCGTCATGCCCGCCGTCGTCTACATGCGCGACGGGCAGCCCACCGAGCTCGTGGCGCGCATGCGCGACTGGCCGGTTTTTTCGCAGGCCGCCGACCGACTGCTCGATGACGCTGCGCCGGCGCCCCGCACTGGAGGCAACGCATGACCGAACACGTCCTCGTCTGGCACCCCAAGGTTCCAGGAGATGTCCCCGCGGAGTCCGACGAGCAGCTGCGCCTGATCGGCATGCCCACGGGCCTCGTGCGCGCCGCCCGCCGGACCGCAGCGGGCGACGAGCTCACGGCCGCTTCGCGCGCCGTCATGGACGAAGTGGTTGCGGACCTCAAGCGTCGCATCACCGAGCCGGACGCTGCGCCGACCCGCGTCAGCCTGAATTTACTCAACGAAGCCGAGCGGGCGACGATCGCCGACATCCTCGGCGAAGGCGACATCTGGGCGAAGGTCGGCCTGGACAATGCCTACTGGCGAGTGGTCGAGTCGGTGATGGCCGGCATCTGGCGCGTCGAGAGCAGCACGGCAGATGGCATGCAGGGCGAATGGATCGAGATCGGCCCGGTGCCGGCGCCGATCCTGCGCGCCGCGACCGAGCTGCCGCGCGCCGCGATCCAGGTGCCCGAGCAGATGCCGCAGGGTGCGATGAACGCGCCGGCGTTGCTGTTCGAATTGCAGCAGCGATCGAGCGAGTATCGTCCGGGCGCAGAGAACCACGTCATCAACTTTACCTTGCTGCCAATCACGGACGTCGACGCGCAGGTGCTGACGGGCGTGCTCGGGCAGGTGCCGCTGGTGATTCGCTCCGGTGGTTTCGGCAGCTCGCGCGTGTTCGCGACGGGCCTGCGGCACGTCTGGGCCGTGCAGTACATCAACGGCATGGGCAACGTGATCCTCGACACGCTGGAAGTCGGTGGCGTGCCGATTTCAGTCCTTGCCGCACGCGAGGACTTCGAAGACTCGGCCGAGCGTCTCAGCGAAGTCCTGCTGGCGTTCAACTGATGAGCCGTCCCTTCGAAGGCAGCTATGGCGGCGACGGCTCCAGGATCGCCGACGACACCCGGCTCGAATGCGGCATCTGCTGGTGGGTCTACGATCCGGCGCTCGGCGATGAGGAAACGCAAACGCCGCCGGGTACGCCGTTCCGGCTGTTGCCGGACACCTGGGAATGCCCGAACTGCGCAGCCAACAAGAGCAAGTTCATGGTGATCGACAGCGCGACGCTGTCGGAAGACGACGCCGTGAACAACCTCGCGAACGCGTATCGGCGCGCGGCACTCAAGGTGAAGGGCATGCCGATCTACAACCCGACGCTCGCCATCGAAGCCGTGGGCTTCCGCGAGCACCAGGGGCGCCGGGTCGGCGTGATGGTGACCCCGTGGTTCATGAACCTCACCGTGCTGCCGTCCCCGGCCGACCTCGCGATATGGGTTGACGGCTCGAGCACGCGCCTCGCGTTTCCTTCGGGGGCATACGACTTCGTCGTGACCGACCTGCACGACGTCGGCCTGATCGGCACGTGCTCGCTGTTCTCGACGATGACGGAATTCACGGACCATGAGGCCGCGCAGCTCGCTGCCACCTCGGTGGCCGATGCGCTGTTCCAGGCGGAGCCGCCGCCGGCTCCACCATCGGTATCTCGAAGGCAATTGCTCGGGGGCTGAGCCCGAGACCGCGCAGGACGCCGCGGGCGGGGCCGTGACCGTCGTGGAAGAGACCGCCGTCTAGCGCGACCGGTGCGGTCGCAGCGCCGCGCGAACATCGCCCAGGCTGGAGCGCTGCAGTCCCGACGCGTCGAAGTTGTCGCGGTCGAGCCAGCGTTCAAACGCCTCGCGCAGCACGGGCCATTCCGAGTCGATGACTGAATACCAGGCCGTGTCGCGACTACGGCCCTTGTACACCGTCGCCTGACGGAACACGCCCTCGAACACGAAGCCGAGCCGTTCAGCGGCGCGCCGCGATTTCGCGTTGAGCGCATCGCACTTCCACTCGTAGCGGCGATACCCGAGATCGAAGACGTGCCGCATCATCAGATACATCGCTTCCGTGGCGGCCGGTGAACGCTGCAGCACCGGCGACATGGCGATGTGACCCACCTCGATGGTTCCCGCGGGCGGGTCGATACGCATGAACGTACCCACGCCGGCCGCTCTGCCCGACGACCGATCGACAAAGGCCTGGAACAGTGGATCGGTGCTCGTCGCGCGCTCGGTGAGCCAGCGTTCGTAATCGTCGAAATCCAGAAACGGGCCGTAGGCGAGGTACGTCCACATCCGCTGCTCGCGATCCTGGCCATTGGCGTCGAACAGCGCCCCGGCGTGCTTCGCCACGTCGAGCGGTTCGACGAGGCAGAACCGGCCTTGCAACCTGCTTTGCGCGGGGCGGGCCGGGGGTTGCCAGCCAGGCAAGGCCGGCCCGATCGGCTGGCCGATCTCGTTGCGGAACGCTCTGTCGGTCAAGTGACTGCTTCCGTCGCGATCCCCGTGCCGTCCGCGAACTGCAGGGCGGCAAGCCGCGCGTACAGCTCGTTGTGGCGCACGAGTTCGGCGTGCGTGCCCTGCGCGACGATGCGTCCATGGTCCATGACGACGATCCGGTCCGCCTGCAGCACCGTCGCGAGCCGGTGCGCGATGATGATCGTCGTGCGGCCCTGCATCAGGTGATCGAGCGCTGCCTGCACCAGCCGCTCGCTTTCCGCATCGAGCGCGCTCGTCGCTTCGTCGAGCAGCAGGATCGGCGGGTCGCGCAGGATGGCGCGGGCGATGGCGATGCGCTGGCGCTGCCCGCCCGAGAGCCGCGTGCCGCGCTCACCGAGGAACGTGTCGTAGCCCTCGGGCAGCTTGCGCAGGAATTCGTCAGCCGCGGCCGCCTTGGCGGCTGCTTCCACTTCTGCATCGGATGCGCCCGGGCGGCCATAACGGATATTTTCGCGCGCGCTCGCTGCGAACAGCACCGTGTCCTGCGGCACGAGACCGATGCGGCTGCGGACTGCGAGTGGGTCTGCCTGCGACACGTCCACGCCGTCGATCAGCACTCGGCCCGACTCCGGGTCGTAGAACCGCAGCAGCAACTGGAACGTCGTGCTCTTGCCTGCGCCCGAGGGACCGACGAATGCAACCGTCTCGCCCCTGCGCACCCGCAGGTCGAATGCGTCCAGCGCCTTCGCTTCGGGGCGGGACGGATACCGGAACGTGACCTGCTCGAAGCTGAGTTCGCCACGCCCTGGCACGGGCAGCGCGACAGGCTGCGCCGGCGCCTGGATCGTCGGTTGCGCGTGCTCGAGCTCGAGCAGGCGTTCCATCGCCCCTGCGGCACGCTGCACTTCGCCCCACATTTCGCTGAGGCTGGCCGCGGCGATCGCGACGTAACCGGCATACAGCAGGAACTGGCCGAGCTGGCCGCCGGTCATTTCACCGCGCACGACCGCGTGCGCGCCCATCCAGAGCACGAAGGTGATGGCGCCGAAGACCAGCATCGTGGCCAGCGCGGTGAGCGTGGAGCGCGTCCTGGTGCGCCGCACTGCTGCGCCGAACGAATCCTCGACCGCCGCGTCGAACCGTTCCGTGTTGATCTGTTCCAGCGTGAAGGCCTGCACCGTCTGCACGGCATTCAGCGTCTCGTCCGCGATGCTGCTGGTGTCGGCGATGCGGTCTTGCGACGTGCGCGAAAGCCGGCGCACCCGGCGGCCCAGTACGATCATCGGCACGATGACGACCGGGATCAGCACCACCAGGATGGCGGTGAGCTTGAGGCTCGTCACGCCCAGCATCACGAGGCTGCCGATCAGCGAGAGCGTGGAACGCAGCGTGATCGACAGGTTGACCCCCGCGATCGACTGCACCAGCGTCGTGTCCGCCGTGAGTCGCGAGAGCACTTCGCCGATGCGGGTCACTTCGAAGAATGCCGGGTCCATGCGGATGACGCGCGCGTAGACGGCCGAGCGCATGTCGGCCACGACGCGCTCGCCGAGCCAGCTCACGAGATAGAAACGCAGCGCCGCAAACACGCCGAAGACCGCAGCCGCAGCAAGGAAAGCGACGAAGTACTGGTTGATCGTGTCGCTGCTCTTCGACGCGATCCCGTTGTCGATCAGGTAACGCAGCGCGATCGGCAACGCGAGCATCGCGGCGGCGGCCACCAGCAGGGCGAGGAGCGCCAGCACCAGCACGCCGCGGTAGGGGCGCAGGTACGGCACCAACGCCCGCAAGGGGCCGAGCGAACGCGACTTCGGACGATCTGCGGGGACGCTCACGGCGCTTTCACCTCGCGGCTGCGGGCAACGAGCAATAAGCTGGTGAGCGCCGCGAGTCGGGCGGCGAAGCAGGCGCGGTTCGGGTCAGGCATGCCTGCAGGATAGGGGCCGGCCGCACCGGCCACAACCGTGGCACGTCATTCCGGCGCGGGGCCGGGAAACTGTTCGCGCAGCATGCGCTTCAAGATCTTGCCGGACGGGTTGCGCGGCAGCGCGTTCATGAAGACATACGACTTCGGTTGCTTGAAGCGCGCCAGCCGCGTTTGGACCAGCGTCCTGAGTTCCTGCACGAGCAGGTCGTCGTCGCCTTTCCAGCCGTCGCCGCGCACGATCACGGCGCAGACGCTCTCGCCCCACCTGGGCGAAGGCTGCCCGATCACGCCGACCTCGCGCACTCCCGGGTGTCCGCTCAGCACATCCTCGACTTCAGCCGGGTACACGTTCTCGCCGCCCGAGATGACCATGTCCTTGGAGCGGTCCTTGATGTAGATGAAGCCCTCGTCGTCCACCTCGGCGATGTCGCCGGTGTGGAACCAGCCTTCACGGATCGCCTCGGCGGTCGCCTCGGGCCGGTTCCAGTAGCCGGTGATCAGGTGCGGGCCCCGCGTGACGACTTCGCCTGGGATGCCCGGCGGCACGGGATTGCCCGCCTTGTCGACGACACGCACGTCGATACCGAAGTACGGCATGCCGGTCGAGCCTACCTTGGTGTGCGCGTGCTCGGGCGACATCAGGCAGATGCCGCCGTGCGTCTCGGTGAGGCCGTACACCTGCAGGATCTCGACCCCCATGGCGAGGTAGGCCTCGATCAGCGTGACCGGCACCGGCGCCGCGCCGCAGATAACCCAGCGCAGCGCCGGTCGTGCCGCCGTGGCGCGTTTCGGATGCTGGTACATGAATGCGAGCATGGCCGGCACGGCGAAGAATCCCGTGATCTTTTCGGCATCGACGAGGTCCCACATGACGCCGGGATCGAACTGCTTCAGCAGTACCGTGGTCATGCCGCGGTACACGGCCGACATCGCGAGCCCCAGGCCGCCGATGTGGAACAGCGGCGCGACGATGATGTTGCGTTCGCCATGGCGCAGGTCGGACGTCGCCAGCATGCTGGCGAGCCATGCGATGTTCGCGGCATGCGACATCAGGGCGCCCTTCGGCCGGCCGGTCGTGCCGCTCGTGTACATCATGTAGAGCGGGTCGGTGCCGGTCGCGCCGATCGGCGGCTCGGCGGTCGAAGCCCTGGCCACGGCGGCGGCGTAGTCGCCCTCGTCGGCGGCCAGCCAGCGGATGTTCGGGAACTGCTGCCGCAGCGGGTCTACCAGGGACTTCTGCTCGGCGGCGTAAAGGACGGCGACGGCGCCGCAATCCATGAGCTGGTACGACAGTTCCGGCACCGACAGGCGCCAGTTGAGCGCGACGAAGACGAAGCCGGCCTTGGCGCACGCGTAGAAGGATTCCATGTACTCCGACTGGTTCGGCATCAGGCAGCTGATGCGCTCGCCCGGCCTGAAATCCATGCCGAGCAGCGTGTTCGCGGTCTGGTTGGCGCGCTCGTTGAGCTGACCGAAACTGCAGCGTGCGCCCGACGCGGTGTCGACGATGGCCTCCGCGCGTGGCCCGATCTTCGCCCGCTCCGTCAGGACCTGTCCGGAATTCAGCAGCATGCCGCGTCTCCCCCGCTGGCAAGGTCCGTCTTGGACCCAGCGGCAAAACTAGCTGCCTCTGGACAAGAACGCCAGTTTCCTTTGTGATCGTCGGTTCCTGCGAGGTGAACCCCATGGATGCCTATCGTTCCGCCTGGCTCGACGACGAGCTGGAACTCTTCCGTGACGCCGTCCGGCGCTTCGTCCAGATGGAGATCGTTCCCAACGACGCGCGCTGGCGCGAGCAGCATCACGTCGACCGCGAGCTCTGGAGCAAGGCGGGCGAAGTCGGCCTGCTGTGCACGGACATCCCAGCGGAATACGGCGGTGTCGGCGGCGACGTGCGGCACGAGGCAGTCGTGGCCGAGGAAATGGGTCGCCACGGCATCACCAGCCTCGGGCACGCGGTGCACAGCATCGTCGCGCACTACGTGCTCAACTACGGTACCGAGGCGCAGAAGCAGGACTGGTTGTCACGCATGGCCACGGGCGAACTCGTGGGCGCGATCGCGATGACCGAGCCCGGTGCGGGTTCCGACCTGCAGGCCATCCGGACGCGAGCGGTGCGCGAGGGCGACGAGTACGTCGTCAACGGCTCGAAGACGTTCATCTCGAACGGCCTGCACGCGGGCCTGGTCGGCGTGGTGGTCAAGACGGATCCGGCGCAAGGCTCGCGTGGCATCTCGATCCTGATGGTCGAGACGAAGGACCTGCAGGGCTATCGCGTCGGCCGAGTGCTCGACAAGATCGGGCAGAACGGCTGGGACACCGCCGAGCTGTTCTTCGACGATTGCCGCGTGCCGGCGTCGTGCCTGCTCGGTCCGGCCGAAGGGCAGGGCTTCGTGCAGATGATGCGCGACCTGCCGTATGAGCGCGTGCTGCTCGCCATCGGCGGGCTCGGCGCGATGGAGTACGCGCTCAAGCTCACCGCGGATTACACCCGCGAGCGCAAGGTGTTCGGCAAGCCGCTGCTGGAGCTGCAGAACACGCGTTTCAAGCTCGCAGAAGTGAAGACCAGCGTGCACGTCGCCCGCGTCTTCGTCGACGACTGCATCGTCAAGCTGCGCGCAGGCAAGCTCGACACCGTCACCGCCTCGATGGCCAAGTACTGGGTCACCGACATGCAGAACAAGGTGATGGACGAATGCCTGCAGCTCTTCGGCGGCTACGGCTACACCCGTGAGTACCCGATCTCGCAGCTGTACGTGGATTCACGCGTGCAGCGCATCTACGGCGGCGCGAACGAGATCATGAAGGAGATCATCGCGCGCTCGATCTGACGGTCCGGTGTCACGGCTGGCGCTGCAGCGCCAGTGCGTACGGGTGCAGCGTGGCCGTCATGACCCCGGCGACGACGGCGGGGTCTGATTCCATGAACTGCCTGGCGGCTTCTGCACTTGCGGCCTCGAACACGACGAGGCCGAAGGTCGTGTCGAGCGGTTCGGTGGTTCTCCCCGCGAAGATCACCTGTCCCGCCTTTACGGCGGCGGCGAGGCGGGCGAAGTGCCGGCTGACCGCATCGTTGTCCGCCTGCGTCCATTTGGCCTGATCGTGGAGCGCGGGAGCGACCCGCAGCACGTAGACGTACTGCTGCACTTGCGGTGCTTCCTGCGCCTGCGTGGGCGATGGTGTCCCGGCGAGGGCGAGCGTGAAGAACATTGTTGCGATGACTTTCTGCAATGTGGACATTGCTGTCTCCTTAACGAGTTCGCGCCAGGTCCTTGAAGAACGTGTTGCCGATCCGGTATTTCTGCCAGTCGCGATAGTCATAGTGCCACCACTCGTCGTCGTTGACGGTGAAGCCCTCCGCTGCCATCGCCTTGCGCAGCAGATCCCGTGCTGCGCGTTGTTCCGGCGTGCCACCCGCGTAGTTCGGATGCGCACGCTCGGAGAATTCGTCATAGCCACTCGGCATCGGCACCTCCAGCCCCGTCTTCAGGTCGTACAGGCTCAAGTCGATCGCGCAGCCGCGGTTGTGGCGCGAGCCGGTCGCCGGGTCGGCCACGAAGTTCCGCTTGTCGTTCGGCGTCGCCTCCCAGAACATCCACGTGACATACCAGGGCCGGTAGCCGTCGAACAGCAGCAAGCCGTAGCCCTGGGCACTGAGCGCGCGGTTGACCCGCACGACGGCTTCGGCGGCGGGACGCTGCAGGAACACGCGTGCTTCCGGATAGACCGGCGCGCGCAGGAAGTTGTCGGAACCCGCGTACCGTACGTCCAGTTGCAGGCTCGGGTCGAGCGTGACGACTTCCACCAGGTCGGCGTCCAGAAACTCGCCGGTTTCCTCGGGTGGCAGCGCACGCAGCGCATCGGCCCGCAATTGCTCCAGCTTGCTGACCGGCAAGGCCGGCACCGGATAGCGCGACGCAGATCCAGCGCAAGCCGACAGCAGGGTTGCCAGCAGCCCGGCGGCCAGTGCTGCACGCAGCCCGTAAAGTGCGCGCACGTTCACGCCCATGGCGCGTGACAGTGGGATCCGCTCGTACAGGGAGGTCTGGAGTTCCGTGGGTTGCATGGCGCTGTATTGTCGGGGCGGCGGGCTCGATGCGGCAATCTCCGCGTGCGGTACGCTCGATCGCCGTCGCGGGCGTAGAATCGTTGCCCGAGCGTACCGTCGTCGTCCGAAGGGGAGCGTCATGACCGATCAGACCCTGGCTGCAGTGCAAAACCATCCGTTCGTGCAGGGCCTGACGCCCGACCATTGCGCGACGCTCGCGTCGCTGGCCCGGCCTGTCAGCTTTGCGCAGGGAGACATGATTTTCCGCGAGGGCGATGCAAGGCACGAATTTTTCCTGTTGCTAAACGGGCGCGTGGCGCTCGAGATGATGGCGCAGGGCAAGGCGCTGCGTGTGCACACGCTCGAGGGCGGCGACGAGCTGGGCTGGTCCTCGGTCATCGTCGGTCGCGGCAAGCTGTTCCAGGCGCGCGCGCTCGAGCCGGTCGACGCGCTCGCTTTCGACGGCTACGTGCTGCTCGAGCGCTGCCGTGCCGACACCGGCTTCGGCTACAAGATCATGCACCGGCTACTGGGTGTGGTCTCCGAGCGCCTGCAGGCCGCGCGGCTGCAGGTGCTGGACTCGCATTCGCCGATTGCAAGGCGGGCGGGGGCCTGAGTCCGCTGCGGACCTCAGCGGCAGCCTGCAACCGCGGCTTTCCGCTCAGAACCGATCGAGCAGCCAGCCGGGGAAGAATGCCAGGACGATTGCCGGCGCAAGGCAGAGCAGGCTCGCCGCGAGTGCCAGGCGCCGGGGATGCCCGACAGGCTGGTCCGCCGTCGCCGGATTCATGAACATGTACTGGATGACGCGGATGAAGCCGGGCAGGGGCGGCAGGCCGGCGAGGGAGAGCATCGATGCGCCCAACATGATTGCGGCGAACGGACGGCGCTGGTAAAGGCCCTGCAGCGACTCGAGCCGGTCGCTGCGCTCGTCGTCGGCGCCACGCGGCAGCACGGTGAACGCCAGCACGTTCATGATCCCGTACACGACGACGTAGAAGATAACTGCCTGCGCGCGGCCCGGACCTGCGCCGAGCAGCGCGTAGAACAGGTAGCCCGCGTGCGCGATCGACGAGTACGCGATCATCCGGCGGAAACTCGTCTGCCGGATGGCCGCAACGTTGCCCCAGATCATCGAGACGAGCGGCAGGACAGCGAGCACGTCGACCAGCGGGCGCGTCACCGGCGCCGTCCCGAACAGCCGCAACGCCGCAAACAGCACGCCCGCCTTGATGATCGTCGCCATGAAGGCCGTCACCGGCACGCTGGCGCCTTCATAGGCATCCGGCGCCCAGCCGTGAAACGGCACGATGGCCGCCTTGAGGAACAGCGAGGCCACGACCAGCACGACGCCCGCGACGGGCAGCGTGTCCGACGACCCCAGCGCAGCAGCGAACGTGGCGGTCGACATCGAGCCGCTCCAGCCGTATAGCAGCGCCACGCCCATCAGGAACGTCGCAGTGGCCGTGCCGCCCAGCACCAGGTACTTGAGGGCCGCCTCCGCACTGTCGGCTCGCAGCTGGGCCAGCAGCACGAGCGCGTACACCGGCAGCGACATCAGCTCGAGACCGAGGAACAGCGTGGGCAGGCTGTCCGAGGAGACCAGCAGGCACGCGCCGTACAGCGAGGCGAGCAGCAGCACGTAATAACGCGTCTCGGCGAAGTCATCGCGTGAGATCAGCACGACCGGCAGCGCCAGCGCGATCAGTGCGAACTTGGCGAGCGACGCGACCGGGCCGACGGAGAAATGGCCGTTGAAGGGCGCTCCGGCGTAACCCTCCGCGTGCAGCATGAGCGCTGCAGCGGCGGCCGCGACCAGCGCCAGGAAGGCGACGACGAAGCCGTCGCGCGGCCTGCCGCGCAGGATTTCGAGCGTCAGCAGGATGACCATGCCGGCGAGCAGCAGGTGCTCGGGCAGCATCGCCTTGACGACCTCGTGCCAGTTCATCGCGCGCTCCCGAGCTGGATCGTCTCGCCGGCGACGCGTTGCTGGAACTCGCGCGCGGCCAGTTCCGTCTTGGCGAGCGGCTCGCCCGGGAACAGCCCGATGGCGAAGATCGCGACGACGATCGCGACGAGGATGCTGGTCTCACGAGCGTTCAGGTCCACCAGCGGCGCATGCGGTGCGCGGGCTTCGCCGAACAGGATGCGCTCGGCGAGCCAGAGCATGTAGAGCGCGCCGAGCACCACGCCGGACACTGCGATGACGGCAAGTATCAGCGGCATATCGTTGCCCGCGACGTGCGCCGGCCATGCAGCGTTGAACGCACCGAGCAGTACCATGAACTCGCCGGCGAAACCGCTCGTGGTCGGCAGTCCGATCGAAGCCAGGGTGAGGATCGCGAAGAACACCGAGAACACCGGCAGCATCCTGGCGAGGCCGCCGTAATCGGCCACGGCGCGCGAGTGCGTGCGCTCGTAGATCATGCCGACCATGAGGAACAGCCCGCCCGCGACCAGGCCGTGGCTCACCATCTGCAGGATGGCGCCCTGGATGCCGATGAGGTCGAGGCTCGCGAGCCCCAGCATCACGTAGCCCAAGTGGCTGATCGACGAGTAGGCGATGATCTTCTTGATGTCGGTCTGCACGAGCGCGAGGCACGCGCCGTAGACGATGCTGATCACGGCGAGGGTCATGATCACCGGCATCATCGCCCGCGCGGCTTCCGGAAACAGCGGGAAGCCGAGCTTCATGAAGCCGTACGTGCCCATTTTCAGCAGCACGCCTGCCAGGATCACGGAGCCCGTCGTGGGTGCCTCGACGTGCGCGTCCGGCAGCCAGGTGTGCAGCGGGAACATCGGTACCTTGATCGCGAACGAAAGCGCGAACGCGGACAGCAGCCAGAGCTGCGTGTGCAGCGGCAGCTGCGAGCCGCTCAGGTGGCGCAGGTCGAAGGTCATGTAGCCGGACGAACCGTGCGTGTAGAGCACGAGGTAGATCAGCGCGGCCAGCATCAGGATGCTGCCGAACGCCGTGTAGAGGACGAACTTCAGCGTGGCGTAGATGCGGCGCTCGCCGCCCCAGAGCCCGATGATCAGGAACATCGGGATCAGCATCGCTTCCCAGAAGACGTAGAACAGGAAGAGGTCCTGCGCGAGGAACGTGCCCAGCATTGCGAACTGGATGAAGAGCACCATCACGTGGAACAGCTTCACGTCCTTGTGCACGGCGCTCCACGCGCCCGCGACGACGAGCGGACCCAGGAAGGCCGCGAGGGACACCAGCAGCACGTTCAGTCCGTCGAGGCCGATGCGATAGCCGACGCCCCAGTCGCGGATCCAAGGCACGTCGGTGGCGAACTGCAGGCCGACCACCGTCCCGTCGAAGCGCTGGTACAGGAATGCGGCGATGAAGAACTGCAGCACCATGCAGCCGAAGGTGACGCCGCGCACGAGGGAGTCGCGCCCCTTGGGCAGCAACGTGACAGCCACCATGCCGAGCGCCGGCAGCCACAGCAACCCATTGAGCCAGGTCGACTCACCCATGACGCCACACCCACACCAGGCAGCCGACTACACCGATGACGGCCATTGCCACGTACCACTGCAACTGACCGGTCTCGACGCGGCTCAACCGGCCGGAGGCGCGGCGCGTGAGCGCCGCCAGGCCGTGCAGCGAACCGTCGATCAGGAGCCGGTCGCCGAGGCCCAGGAACACACGATCGGATATCCAGTGCAGCGGCCGGTAGAGGACGGCCTCGTACAATTCGTCGATGTAGTACTTGCCGCCCAGCACCCGGTGCAGGCGCGGGAAGCGTGCCGCCAGCGCCTCGCCGCGGGCGAGGCCGCGGCGATACATGAAGGTCGCCGCCGCGAGTCCCAGGAGCGCGACCGCCACGGCCACGAACACGAGCGTGTGCTCGTAGTGCTCGAGCGATTCCACCACCGTCGGAATCGGCAGCAGCGGTTCGAGGAAGTGCGGCAGCTGGAAGAACCCGCCGATCGCGGACAGCACGGCGAGGACGATCAGCACGCCCGTCATCGAGAACGGCGATTCATGCACGTGGTGCTCGGTGTCGTGGCTCATGCGCGAGGGCGTCAGGAACGTGAGCCAGAGCAGCCGGAACATGTAGAACGAGGTCATCAGCGAGGCGGCCGAGCCCAGCACCCACAGGATGGGCGAACCGCCGTGCTCGCTGGCCAGGGCGAACCAGAGGATCTCGTCCTTGGAGAAG